>JAGFXG010000122.1 GCA_017860985.1 Deltaproteobacteria bacterium | reverse complement strand
TTTTGATATTTGGAGGCCACCTTGGCCAATACTTTGGTGATGCTCAACCCCACCGACACGGTGATGCCCAACTCCCGTTCAATTTCTTTTTTCATCTGGAGGGCAATATCTTCGTATGATAAGCGCAGGGCGCGGCGCATGCCGGTGATATCGGAAAAAGCCTCGTCGATGGAATATTCCTCAACATCGGGCGTGAAGCGGCGCATAACCGCAAACATCCGCCGGGAAAACAGGCTGTAGGTTTCATAGTCCGACGGCAGGACGATCAGCCCCGGAGACATTTTGCGCGCTTCATGCAGCGGAACGCCCCGCTTGATACCGATCCTTTTGGCCGCATAACTTGCGCAGGCCACGATACCGCGCTCACCCCCGGTGATCAGCGGCTTGCCCCGGAGTTCCGGATGAATCGCTTCTTCACAGGACGTAAAAAACGCATCGCCGTCGATGTGAACAATCGCGCGGGGCCAGGAATGAAGAGAGAAAATCAAATCCGACATAAAAAAAGGCCAATCGTTTGACGACATAAGACCGAAGATTAAAATGCTTGCGATGGCTCTGTAAAACCCCAGAGGCAAGGCGCGCAAGGCTCTCGGAGTGAGGCCTACTTGGGCGTAGGCCGCAGCGACTGCGAGCTGAAGCGCAACGCCGCATATGGGGCTTTTACGGGGCCATCACCGGTGATACTTTCGAACCAGCGCTGTTATGACCCCCACAATCCTCAACTCCGTCTGCGGCACAATGGGAGGATATACGGGATTCGCTGCCTCCAGCGTAATTTTCTTCCCTTTCCTTCGGAAATATTTCATCGTCCAGTTGCCGTCCACTTCCGCCAGGATGATGTCGCCATCTTTGGGCTGACGCCCCCTTTCAACAATGACCAGGTCCTTTTCCATAATGCCTGCGCCGATCATGGAATCGCCCGTCACCGAAAGCAGGAATGATGTTTCCGGATGCGCCACGAGGTAATCGTCAAACGAAATCAAGTCACGCAGTTCTTCTTCCGCCGGCGACGGGAACCCGGCACAAACCTCCCCGTTGATCATCAATCCCACTACCCGGCAATGGGCTGGGACGTAGAACGGTTCTTCCGGTCCGGTGCCTTCAGTACGCGTGACCAGGTTATGTGCCGAAGTTCCAGTCGTCGGATCAAACCCATCGTTGACAGGCCCTCTCCCCCATAGCCCGCCGAAAATTTCAATAATTTTAATGCTGCCGGGCACATTCGCTTCCCCGGTATGCAAAGGCGGTAAAGTTGCTTTTGCTGCGGCTATGTTGCTGCTCTTTCCCATGGCTTCCTTATATAGAACGATCGTTCTATTGTCAAGACAAAATCATTCACAGTAAAGTAGCCCAAACTATTGTTTTTTCTAATATTATATTTTTTTAATAGTTTGCCGGATGGTATTGTAAATCTTATGGAATGAAGACGTAATACTGGTAAAAAATAGCCATCAGTGGTATTTTTGGGCCATGAAAAAATTGTTCACCATCTTCTCCATAATCGCTTTTGCGTTTACGTTCACAGCTTGCGTTAAAGACGATAGCGCAATTTACTCAAGCAGTTATGGACTGCGGACCATTGCCAGTTATCATGACGCTACGCTTTACGTTACGACTACACCTCTGGGAGACGGCCATATCAAAGTAATCCGTTTGAGCGGCTCATTTCAGGAGATGGGTCGGCAATACGGTTATCTGTTAAAGACCGATCTCCAAAACTATTACCAAAATATCATCGTAGATTATCTTATGGGTGTTAAGGGGATGTCTTATAATGAGCTTGTTGCCGGTGCTGAGGAATCCTATGCCAACGCCCTTGCTGATACCAGGAAATTCATGCAGGGTATCGTCAAAACTTCCGGCCTCACTCTTACTCAAATACAATTAATCAACAATTCGATGCTGGAAGTCATTGCCGCCTGTTCAGCTGTCGTGGGCTGGGGACAGCATACCGGCTATGGCCCGCTGGTCATAGGACGAAACTGGGATATGAATACGGGTTCACTGGACAAACTCAAGGATTATATGATGGTTGTTGTCTATAATCCCCCAACCGGAAATTCTGTGGCTGACATAAATTATATGGGTCAGTTCCAGTATTTTCAGACGGCCATAAACGACAAGAGATTGTGGATCGATATGCAAAACGGCTCATTGTCTTCGACTCTTACTGACAACACGAAACAGGATCCGAACAGCGCGATATTTCAGTTTTTGAGAAGCGCCTCGACGATGGATCAACTCGACACCTTATTCATGGCCGGCGCTGCATCCGCTTCTTTCATCATGACGGCCGCCGACCCGAACGTTGCCTACTCCTATTTCTGGTGCACACAGGGAACTTACAGGTTTTCTGAGAATAATCAGTCAGGACTTCTAGCGACAGCGAATCATTTTGTCGAATACCCCGAAACCTGGACAATCAATACGCTGTCATCTGACCCGGCCACGCAGATGTATACCGAACTGCGGCGCAACAACTGGCTTGCCTTGGCCAACTCACCTGTTTTCTATGGTAATCTGACGGACGAGACAATGAAAACGATGCTCGGATATACCATCGAAAACGGAGGAGGATCTTTCCCGGCATCGGGCTATGCAGCCGAGACAATCTATCAGATCGTGGCAGTGCCGCGGGACCTGCGCCTCTGGATCCGTTTGCCCAAATATTTTGGCTGGGAAAAGATTGAACTATTGCCTCTTTTTGATTAATCATTATCTTATGCTTAAGGACAATATTGACGGGATAGAGATTAGCATTCTGACATAATTATTCTTCTGGAAAGGCTAAGGACACGAAAAGAGGATATAAATTATGACTGCAACCGCACACAAAACACATTATGCAGATCCCTCTTCGTTTCGTGGAATCATTATGTTATCTGCCTGGGGGCTTGCTCTTGTTCTTGCTTCTTTTGTGTTCCTCTGGCTTGGTAACCTTCTGGATGAATTGCTGGGCACCTCTCCGAAATTAATGATTGGCTTGTTTTGTCTGGCCATCGTAGGCTGCTTTATAGAATTATACCAGGAAGCTTTGAATATCCTGAAGGGCACCCGATTGTAAACTGAAATTACCACAATTGCATTTCCGTGGTGTCTTGAAGATCATAAACAATCATCAGAAATTCTTTTCATTGAAGCGCTTCAGGCGTTCGAAAGGTTTGATTGGCCCCACATATCTTTTTTTTACGTTGTTCCATCGGTACGTTTCCCAAAAAACCTCTTTGCGCCACGATTTTTTGCTTTTTGGACAATTACCTGAGTCTCTCTCGTAATCACCGGGCCTTTTTATCAACGTGACCGTGGCTACGATCTTCAGATAAGGGCTACCGGCATCAAGAAGTTCAGTCCTCCAGGTCAATGTCTCATCAAATGAATTTTCACAGCCGGCTTGTACGGAAAGCATGGGGACCGAGGCAATCCTTTGCAACCTGCCGTCATGAATATGAAACAGATCGGTATAAAGATAACTCTGACTGGAATTGCTGTGGCTGTTATCGATTGTAAAGGCATCAACAGGTCCAAGAGACAGTATTTTGCCTAAAGAGCAATAATCTGCGGATCTCACGTTCGCGATATCCAGAGGTTCAGGGCTGCCTTCGGGAAAAATGGCAATGATTGAGGCTCCAAAGTCGGGGGCTCCGGTATAGGATTCAGTATCCCAGAACATTACGAGATAGCGGCGACCATCACCACGCACCCGTATTGCTTTAAATGACGTGAAACGGGTGCCCTCCGGCAAAACCGTATGTTCCATGGACCCGGGCACTCGCAGCACCTTTTCGGATATGGTAACCAGATCAACCGATTCCGAGTCTTCCCGGATACCTTTAAACACGCTGCTGAGCAACTTTTTTGAAGTCAAACCGGATTTTTTCTCTATCGGTGCATCCCAATCCCGTCTGGTAAGTAATTCATCTGCGATGTTTTTTTGTTCAGCCCGGGCAACAACCAGAGGATTATTCGGATGCTTATCCGTATGATCAATATTGTACTTCGCGTTCACAATGCTCGGACAGGGCATTGATGAGGACGATATTGTTGCTTTTGGTTCCCCTTCTGCTGTTGCGCAATAAATGAAAGATAAAAGAACGGGGATAACAAGAAATGGCAACATTATTTTTCGCATGGGGTCTCCTCCTTATTAGCCATTCTATTTCGTCAATTTTGTTGATGCGTCCTGTTTCACCCCTGATTAGCTCACTGCCGTCAGTCACAGTATTTGCAGAAGTCTTAGCTGATAACTTAATATATACATGAACATATTCCCTCCATCCATAGTTTTCATCATACAACATCAGAAAATATAGAATCCATATATTTCATAAGCCCGATGATTATGAAACAGAGAATGCTCCCGGACATCTGGCCTGCGCATTGGATGAGTGCTGCCGATAATCTGTTCCATACTTGACATGAACGACATTATTTTTAATCAAACAGTTTTGTTGCCCGGGATTTTATAAGGAATCAGCATTGGCACCTGTGAACTGTATTCAAGATATTGGCTTCCGAATTCGCGATGAAGGTCTCGATCCTCCAGAAATGTTCCTATAACAATCCAGATCGTCCACATTATATTGAATATCAACCTGTCGAGAGTGAGAACAGGACAAGCCCAGATTAAAATAATCAGGAACAGATACAGCGGATGGCGCGACCAGCGATATGGGCCTTTCGCAATGATCTTTTGAGGTTCAGCCGGCCGGTTACTCATATAACGAATCAACGGCTTGACACCAAGCGCATCAAATGAACCAAGCGATTTAGATCCCCAAAAAAATCCAGCCAGGCAAAGAAAAAATAAAGCGCGGATAAGCCAGAAAATAATCCCATCGACCTGCGTTATGAGAACGGGAGATTGCTGACAGAAAACCAATACCGCCAGCAAAGCAATTGCAGAAGTTATTCCATAGAAGGCACTGTGATATACATCCGGCATGTATTTCCCAAGCCATTGTTTGAATCCCCTGCGAACAAATATACTGTGCTGCAGGAAAAACATAATCGATAAAAAAACGTCTATCAGTAATGCATCCCTGGCAGTTACACCAAGATCAATTATGGTAAAGGAACCCAAAAACAGAAAGAGCGTAAACAGGATTCCCGATACCGGACCAAGGATCAAGAGAATCCAG
>JAGFXG010000338.1 GCA_017860985.1 Deltaproteobacteria bacterium | reverse complement strand
GCGGGAAATGATGGAGACGGTCCGGCGCAGGATATTCGACGTCGTTTCATCCGGCAAGATTCCGGTCACGCTGGGCGGCGAGCACAGCATTTCCTTTGGATGCGTCCAGGCGGTTCAGGAGATTTATCCGGGCCTTTCGGTCCTGCAATTGGACGCCCACGCCGACATGAGGGATGCCTACCAGGGCAGTCCCTACAGCCACGCCTCCGTGGCGCGCCGCATTTCCGAACGATGCCCGCTGGTTCAGGCGGGCATCCGGAGCATGAGCGCGGAGGAGGCGGCCTTTCTGCCGACCAGCGGCGTCCGGACCTTTTCCGCGGACTTCATGCTGGATGATCCGGAGGGGTATCGGGCCATTGCCGCTTGCCTGGAGGGCGACGTCTATATCTCCGTTGACCTCGATGTCTTCGATCCCGCTTTTCTTCCCGCGACGGGCACGCCGGAGCCGGGAGGCATCCGCTGGAGCGATGTGCTGCGCCTGATCCGGGAGGTGTCCGGCCACTGCCGGGTCCGGGGCTTCGATGTCGTTGAATTGTCGCCGATTCCCGGCATGATCGCCTCCGACTTCCTGGCGGCAAAGCTGGCATACCGGATGATGGGATACGCGCTTGCGAACATTAATCAATCGATCAAAGGAGAAAAGAATTGAACGATTATGTGCCCAAGATGATCTTTTTTACAAAGGGTGTGGGGACGCACAAGGAGGAGCTCCATTCATTTGAGCTGGCCCTCAGGGACGCCGGCATCGAGAAATGCAATCTTGTCCAGGTGTCCAGCATCTTCCCGCCGGGCTGCAAGTTGATCTCAAAGGCCCGCGGACTGGAAGAGCTGAAGCCGGGCGCGCTCACCTACTGCGTGCTGAGCCGCTGCTGCAGCAACGAGCCCAGACGGCTGCTGGCCGCATCGGTCGGGTGCGCCATTCCCGCGGACAAGAAAGCCTACGGCTACATCAGCGAGCATCATTCCTTCGGCCAGACGGAGCGCCAGGCCGGCGATTATTCGGAAGACCTCGCTGCCGCCATGCTGGCATCGACCCTGGGCATTGACTTCAACATCGACGAGAGCTGGGACGAGAAGAAAGAGATCTTCAAGATCAGCGGGAAAATCGTCAGCACCCGGAATATCACCCAGTCCAGCATTGTCAAGAAGCATGGCTACACGACGGTGCTTGCGGCGGCAGTATTTGTCTTCTGAAGGAGAACCCGGAACGCATCGGGTCATCTCTCTGGTGCCGTGAAATACCCCTTGACAAAGGCGTCCGGGTGTTTTAGAAAGTGCACTCTTTTGAAAGCTGAATATGGAAATGACGCGGGGTGGAGCAGTCCGGTAGCTCGTTGGGCTCATAACCCAAAGGTCGGTGGTTCAAATCCACCCCCCGCTACCAAATAAAATCAGGGGCTTACGAGCCCCTTTTTTATTGCCGCAAAGGGCTCTGCAGCAATATTGCAGTAACTTCATCCACGGGCCTGGGCGGCGCCAGGAAAACATCGGCCAATCCTCCACCGCCTGTCTGGTTTGCTCGTCGGCCTCATTACCCACTCCAAGTTGGGACAATGGAACCGCCAGCCTGCCTCTCCCCCGGCGGATTGTGACGAACATTTCTTTTTCGCACTCCTCTTCAGGCGCCATCTTGAGGACTTTGACTTCTTCTCGAAGCTGGAGGGGCGAGATCGCGCGCTTTGCGCTGCAAACGGCTGTAAATGGAAACTTTAGCTTTTCTTCAAGGTAGTAGTACCACCCCATCGCTTGTTCTTCTGGGCCGTAGGCATCGACGATGATCTCCATGGCGATGCGCTCCTCTCGTGCATCATCGGTTCCGGGTTTTTTCTTGGCCATATCGCACCTTAAAAGAAGCAACGCTGAGTTACCGTAGGCTTGCGGCCGGCGTTCAGCTTGTAACCGGCTGCATTGTGAGTCAAGCGTTCTGGTATTCATAGGCCTTGAACTTTCCGCGCAGACGTTGAGCGGATTTCCAAATTTCACTGGCGAGGTTGTCTAATTTCGTTTTGTTGATGGACAACAACATAAAGTTTAATTATTCCGATCCTCTTGAACCTGCTCCCGGGCGCTTGGGAAGCCATTGCTATAGGCCTAATTTGACTATGAAATTATAGTGCATCCTTTTGTATTTTGCCAGTTTTTCCTGGATATTTGTCATTGAGATTTCATCTTCGACTGGAGTGCGGTTCATACGGGCATTGTGCTTTGCTGACCGATCTCGGGATATCCTTGTCAGACGTTATTTTACGGGCAGGCGCGATCCCAATCCCTTTAAAATGAAGACAAAAGGGATGATGCGCTATTGCAGTAGAAAAAGCATCCTGCATGGGCACGAAATATGTGTAGCGATCCGTCCTTCCCGCCGGGCGTCCAAGGCATCGTTATTATTCGGCTCTGAAAAATTTCTTATCCCGGATGACGATAAGTTCCCTGCAGGCAAGACAGGTTATCCAGGTTTTGAAACCGAAGGCGCGCACTTCACTGCCGCAGTAAGGACAGGGCCCCTTGATGAGAGAACGGCCTATAAATGGGTAGGCAATGCCACATAAAATTAACGGAATGCCAATGATGAGTCCAATGCCCGTAAAGCTGACCAAAACCCCGATAACAATTAAAATAAAACCTGTGATTGGACCGGTTAAATACCCGACTTTCATGTCCTCGCCTTTGGCATTTTTCCTTTCGGCTGATTTGTCATTGCCCATGATGATTCTCCAAATGATAAAAAGTTGAAATTCAATTTATACCTGCATGCCCGTAGCTGTGCAGCATCTGAATCGCAGGAATAACGAGTGAACTGTCTTCAGAACATGTACCACATTTATAGTTCGAGTTCTGCCGATTTTTTTGTTGAAGCTTGCACAAAAAGTCATGGAAGCCCCAGTCCGTGAAGCGGGTAGAGGCTTCTATTTCTATGCCTGCGGGTGCAGGGAATTAGCGCTTTCTTTCAACGCCATTGAACGACTATTTCAAAATACCGATGCCTGAACCGTTTTGTTTTCGCTTCCGTTTTTCCTGGTTTAAATAATATATCTTTTATAATCATATAGATACAAAATTCATGACCTGAATGTTATATTCTGGCATGCTTTCCGCATTAGAATAAGCCAAACAAAACAAAAAACTCCAAAGGAGACGGATCATGAAAAAGACAATCGGAACAATGGCAGTGGCGGCAACGGTGGTTCTTCTGACGGCAGGG
>JAGFXG010000121.1 GCA_017860985.1 Deltaproteobacteria bacterium | reverse complement strand
CAGCCTGAGCGAATTGGGCTTGACGAGTTTGCTTTTAAGGAGCGATTTTCTTTCCTGCCGGTCGGCAGGCATTTCCTGCCCAAACCCGAAACGTCCGATTTCCAGTGAACGGATTGCTTTTTGCAGAGACTCTTTAAACGTGCGGCCAATTGCCATCGTTTCACCAACCGACTTCATAGAGGTGGTAAGGAAGTCCTCCGTTTCAGGGAATTTTTCAAACGTCCAGCGCGGAATCTTCACCACGCAGTAATCGATTGTCGGTTCAAACGAAGCCATCGTCTCGCGCGTGATGTCGTTGGGAATCTCATCAAGCGTGTAACCCACGGCCAGTTTCGCGGCAATTTTTGCAATCGGGAAACCGGTGGCCTTGGATGCCAGCGCCGATGAGCGCGACACGCGCGGATTCATTTCCACCACAATCATTTCGCCGGTTTGGGGATGAATCGCAAACTGCACATTTGATCCGCCCGTCTCCACACCGATTTCACGCATGATGGCGATTGCGGCATCCCTCATGATTTGATATTCACGATCGGTAAGCGTCTGCGCCGGCGCAACGGTAATGGACTCACCCGTGTGCACGCCCATCGCATCGAAATTTTCAATGGAACAGATAATGACGACGTTGTCCGCCTTGTCCCGCATCACTTCCAGTTCATATTCTTTCCAGCCCAGCACGGATTCTTCAATCATGACCTCGGATATCATACTGGCATCAATCCCGGCTTTGGCAATTTCCAAAAGCTCTTCGCGGTTGTATGCCACACCGCTGCCTGTTCCGCCGAGCGTGAAGGATGCCCGGATAATAATCGGGAAACCGATGGCCTCGGCAATCGTCATCACTTCCGACATATTGCGTGCAAAACCGCTTTTCGGCATCCGCAGGCCGATTTTTTCTATTGCATGTCTGAATTTTTCACGATCTTCGGCTTTGTGAATCACTTCCAGAGATGCGCCGATCATTTCCACACCGTATTTTTCCAACACGCCGGACTCCGCCAGCGCCACAGCGGTGTTGAGGCCGGTCTGTCCGCCCAGCGTGGGGAGCAACGCATCGGGACGCTCGCGGGCAATGACTTTAGCTACAGCTTCAGGTGTAATCGGCTCTATATAGGTGCGGTCGGCCATTTCAGGATCGGTCATGATGGTGGCCGGATTGCTGTTGATCAGGACGACTTCATAACCTTCTTCCCGCAGTGCCTTGCAGGCTTGCGTGCCGGAATAGTCAAATTCACAGGCCTGACTGATAATGATCGGCCCGGAACCGATAAGCAGTATTTTTTTTATGTCTGTACGTTTAGGCACTTAATCCACTCATTCCCACTCAATCGTACTGGGCGGTTTGGAGCTGATGTCATAGACGACCCGGTTGATCCCTCGCACTTCGTTAATGATGCGCGTGGAAATACGTGCCAGCAGATCCTGGGGCAGTCTCGCCCAATCGGCAGTCATGGCATCTTCACTGGTCACGGCACGGATCGCCACGATATTTTCATAGGTTCGCTGATCGCCCATGATTCCAACACTTTTCAGCGGCAGCAGGACCGTGAATGACTGCCACAACTTGTAATAGAGATTGGCTGCACGGATTTCTTCGATCAGGATCGTATCCGCTTTACGCAGGACGGCCAGCCTATGGCTGGTTACGTCTCCGATGATGCGAACGGCAAGTCCGGGGCCGGGAAAAGGCTGTCGCCAGACAACGTCATCCGCCAGACCCAGTTCTTTTCCCAAAAGCCGTACTTCATCTTTAAACAGGTGCTTGAGAGGTTCAATCAGCTTCAATTTCATGGTCTTGGGCAAGCCGCCGACATTGTGATGCGATTTAATCACCGCGCTGGGTCCGCCAAAGGCTGATCGGGATTCTATCAGATCGGGGTAAAGCGTCCCCTGGGCCAGAAATTTAACATTTTTGACTTTGTGCGCTTCCTGATCAAACACTTCGATAAACGTGCGACCGATGATTTTGCGTTTCCTTTCCGGATCGGTCACCCCTTTCAATTCTTTCAGAAACAGCTTGCCGGAACGGGAAAACCGTAAATTGATATGCAAATGCTTTTTAAACATCTCTATGACACGTTCTGCCTCGCCTGCTCTGAGTACACCGTTATCCACAAAAACACAGGTGAGCTGACGGCCTATTGCCTTGTGCAGAAGAACCGCCGCTACTGAGGAATCCACGCCGCCGGAAAGTCCCAGGATGACTTTGTCCGATCCCACCTGCTGACGGATTTCTTCTACGGTACGGTTGATAAAAGATTTCATGGTCCAGGATTTTTTAGAGCGGCAAACAGCAAACAAGAAATTGGCCAGTATTTTTTTGCCGGCCTGAGTATGGACAACTTCCGGATGAAATTGCAGACCGTAAAAATGACGTTTGATATCTTCAGCCGCCGCAACCGGTGTATTCGCTGTGGAAGCGGTAATGGTAAAACCATCGGGCAATGTGCCGATGGAATCACCGTGGCTCATCCAGCACCGGGTCTTTTTATCCACGCCGGAGAAAATGCCTTTTTGTTTGTTAATGTTGAGTTCAGCAAATCCGTATTCACGTTTGGTCGAACTGATGACTTTGCCGCCCAGGGAATCAATCATGTATTGGAGGCCGTAGCAGATACCCAGTATCGGAATGCCGAGCTTAAAAATGCCCTTGTCCACGCGCGGGGCACCCTTGGAGTAGATGCTCGCCGGGCCGCCGGACAAGACAATGCCCTCCGGCGCAAGCGCTTTGATCGCTTCCAGGGAAATACCAGGCGGTTCAATCTGGCAGTAAACATGTTGCTCGCGTATCCGCCGGGCAATGAGCTGGTTGTATTGAGATCCGAAATCAATGATTAAAATCATTGGGCTTTAACCTTTTCCTTTTTCATGAATTCAACAAACTGAGAAAATAAATATTCCGTGTCATGCGGCCCCGGTGCTGCTTCGGGATGGTACTGTACGCTCATGGCCCCGGAATACTTCATGCCTTCTGACGTCGAATCATTTAGGTTTGTATAGGATGTATCAGCCTTTTTTGCAACCGATTCCGGCACAACTACAAAGCCGTGATTCTGAGAAGTGATCTCCACCCTTCCCGTTTCCAGATTCTTAACGGGCTGATTAATACCATGATGGCCAAATTTCAGTTTTTCCGTTTTACCGCCGATGGCCTGGCCGATAATCTGATGCCCCAGGCAAATGCCAAAGACCGGCAACCGGCCAATAACCGTTCGCGCCGCATCCACTATGTAGGGAAGAGCAGCCGGATCACCGGGCCCGTTGGAGAGCAACACACCGTCAGGTTGATACGAAAGAATCTCGTCGCCGGTGGCAAATGCCGGCACAACAACAACCTGGCAGCCATGGTTTTCCAGCAGTCTTAAAATATTGTATTTAACGCCGCAGTCCATGACAACAACGCGCAGTTTTTGGGCCTGTATTTTGCCCGGTATTTTTTCCGGGGAAGGTGCGCCATTTTCCCACAGGTAGGCTTTTTGACAGGAAACTTCGCGGACGAGATCGCGTCCGACAAGCCCCGGATAAGCCCGCACCTTCTCCAGCAGTTCATTAATATTTTTTGATTCCGTGGAAATAATACCCTTCATCGAGCCGGACAGGCGCAAACGGCGCGTAAGCGCTCGCGTGTCGATGCCTTCGAGCCCGATTTTGCCTTTCTCTTCCAGAAATGCTTTCAAACTTTTCTTCATCCGCCAGTTGCTGGGGTTGGCTTGATATTCTTTAACGACAAAGCCTTCCAGATGAATGCCCGCCGATTCCATGTCTTCGTCATTGATACCGTAGTTGCCGACCAGCGGATAGGTCATGGTGACAATCTGGCCTTTATAGGAAGGATCGGTAATCACTTCCTGATAGCCGGTCATGCCTGTGTTAAAGACAACTTCTCCAAGGGTTTCGCCTTTACCCGCAAAGGCGAAACCCTCAAAGACACTTCCATCTTCCAAAACAAGCAGGGCTTTACGATCTTTTCGACTCAGGGGCATATTGATCATCAGCTGATAAACAGCATCTCCCAGAACTTGGGTAAAGGCCATGTTTCGTCGTCTACGATATTTTCCAGGGCATCGACATATTCTCGAAGCTCATCCATCTTCGGTTTGACTTTACTGCCGAGAAATTCCGCTTTCTTGGGCTCATCATGTATGGCGGAAGCATCTTCCACCTTTTTTTGGATATCCTTATTGGTCGCATAGATATTATTGATCAGCTCAAGAATTTTCTTTAAATGGTCCTTTTGTGACGATACAATTGCAGAGGAACCCAGAACCTCTTTAGTATCAATAATCGCCTTCGCCAGTTTCTTTTGATAAGCCACGGAGGCCGGTATGACCTGAGTCATACAAATGTTGTTGAGGCAGTTGACCTCGATTTCCAGATCCTTAATGTAGCGTTCGACATGGATCAGGTATCTCGATTTAAGCTCCACGTTGGAAAGCACTTCATATTTTTCAAAAAGCTTCAGTGCCTTGTCGGTAATCAACGCTTTTAATGCGCTGGGTGTTGTTTTTTCATTGGGCAGTCCTCTTTTTTTTGCTTCAACTTCCCATTCCCTGGTATAGTTGTCGCCATTGAAGAGAATCGGCTTGATAGACTTGATCTCGCTTCTTAAAACGTCAAAGACCGCTTGATTAATGTTTTTTGTCCCCCTGGCTGAAATTTTCTGGGCCAGTTCGTCAAGGCTTTCGGCTACCATCGTATTGATCGCCAAGGCCGGCGAAGCAATATTTTGAGACGAACCAACCGCCCGGAACTCAAATTTGTTGCCGGTAAAGGCAAAGGGAGATGTCCGGTTGCGGTCGGTATTGTCTTTGCTGACCTGTGGCAATGACGCAATACCCAGATCGATAATTTCCTCTTTGGTCGCCTTAGTCACTGTACCTTTTTCGATATTGGACAAAATATTCGTCAGCTGTTCACCCAGAAATACTGAAATGATGGCCGGGGGTGCTTCATTGGCGCCTCGGACAGCGACCAGTTGACGTGCTTGCCCGAACCGTTGATTTTTGCAAAAGGTTTTTCATGCAACAGCGCGGCCAGACGATGTTTCTTGGCGACATATTTGAGTGTGTCCATGACCAGCTGGTTATGGTCCACGGCCAGATTGGCTTCCTCATAGACAGGGGCAATTTCGTATTGGCTGGGTGCGACTTCGTTGTGACGCGTCTTCGCCGGTACACCGAGTTTGAAGAGTTCTTCCTCTACATCATGCATGTAAGAAGATATTCTTTCCTTGATACTGCCGAAATACTGATCTTCCAGTTCCTGGCCTTTGGCCGGAGGCGCGCCGACAACCGTTCTGCCACCCAGCACCAGATCCTGGCGTTTATAATAATAATCCATGTCAATCAGAAAATACTCCTGCTCGGGCCCCAGATTGGAATGGACCTTTTTCACGTTTTTAGCGCCCAGCAGTTTGAGCATATTGACGGCGCTGTTGTTGAGCGCACGGATAGAGCGCAACAGCGGCGTTTTCTTATCCAGCGCCTGTCCGGTATAGGAGATAAAGGCCGTTGGGATGCACAGCGTCGTGGAAATACCGTTTCGCTTGATAAATGCGGGTGAGGACATATCCCAGGCGGTATATCCGCGCGCTTCAAAAGTAGCCCTGATGCCGCCGGAGGGGAAACTCGATGCATCCGGTTCGCCCTGCACCAGCTGCTTTCCGGAAAACCTTTCGATCACGGCGCCGGGACCGCAGGGATCGGCAAACGCGTCATGTTTTTCAGCAGTGATGCCTGTCATCGGCTGAAACCAGTGCGCAAAATGCGTTGCACCTTTGTCGAGGGCCCACTCCTTCATGGCATGAGCAACAATGCCTGCTGTTTCATGATCAAGGGTCTTATCTTCGTTGATCGCATCCATCAATTTTTTAAAGGTGTCTTTGGGAAGTTTCTCCTTCATTACCTTATTGTTGAAGGTATCCTCTCCAAAATACTGTGATACGGGAACAAACTTCTCTTTTTCGATAACGTATTGTCTTTCAGCCGCAAGCGTTGGTGTTGTTTTTTTCATAATCTCTCCATCCTTTCAATGTATTTAATTAATGCTTTATTCAATAGGTGCATTCTCCGCGAGTTCCCAGACACCTGTGGGGCAGGCCCCGACACAGAAACCGCAGCCGATGCATTTTTCATCATCGACGACATATTCATAACCGCCACTGGCCGTCTGTTTTCGGGTAATGGCCTTTTGCGGACAAATTTCTTCACACAGGCCGCAATCCCGGCAGGCGCCACACGATGCGCAACTGTTTGCACAGGCTGACGTGTCGGTAAATTCTCCCATTCGGGGATCGAAATACTGAAGTTTGACCCGTTCATAATGAATGGCCGGCAGCTTGTCATAGGTTTCCGATGCTCCTCTCAACAACCCATCAATAGTCCGGGCGGCAATGCGTCCAGCGCCGATGGCGTCAGTCAGCAAACCGGGGCGGACCACGTCACCAATCGCATAAACTTGAGGATCACTCGTTGCGTATGTTTCATCCACCGCGACAAAACCTCTTTCCGTATGGATTCCCTCCGGCAGAAAGGACAAATCCGGCATGTCGCCCACAGCAACAATGACAGTTTCCGCAGGCAGCAGTTCTCCATCGGTCAACTCAACGCCTTTAGCGGTGATTTCTTTTGTAAAACGCGGCCATAAAAATTTCGCCCCTGCCGCTTCGGCATGTTCTCTTTCTGTCCCAAATGATGCGGGTGGCTGTATGTCAATCAGTGTTACGCTTTGCGCGCCCAGACGGAAAGCCTCTGTTGCCGCATCGCAACCGACATTGCCCGCACCGATAACTACCACCCTTTTCCCTACTTTGGCGCAATCCAGTTTGCTTTGCTGAAGAAACTCCAAAGCGGTCAGAGTTTTTTCCATGCCGGGAACATTCAATTTGCGGGGTTTCACTGCTCCCGCTGCGATGACCACATAGTCGTTTTCCTGCTTCAGTTTTAAAAACCGTTCCTTTGTTAAAGGTTTGCCCAATTGCATTTTATGGATACATTTAGCCAGCCGGTTGATCTCGTGTTCAACCACGTCGGCGGGAATGCGGCTGTGCGGAATAGAGTCTGTAATCTTGCCGCCCAGTTTTTTTCTACCTTCAATGATCATGGCTTCATGGCCTTTCATCCATAACTGCCATGCTACGGAAAGTCCGGAAGCACCGCCGCCGATCACGGCAATCTTTTTGCCTGTCTGCGGAAGGCGAGCCGGCGTTTTCGCCGCAAGCGAAGCTTTTCCCAAAATCTTGATATCAATGGCTTGAAGGCTCACCCGACGCCGTGTGCAATTCTGCATACAGAGGTTCGGGCAGAGATAACCGCATACGGTAGCCGGAAAAGGCGTGTATTGCAGCGCCAGATCAACCGCTTCATCCACCCTTCCCTGACGGATCAGCTCCCACCTTTTCTGCACGGGAATTCCTGTCGGGCATGCAGCCTGACACGGTGGAAGATACTTCTCATTGGCCCAAACAGGAATAAAGCGCCTGAGATCGCCTGCCGGCAAAAGGCCGATGGGTGACCGATCCAGACTGGATAAATCGCCAATGACACCGCCTTTTCCCACTTCTCCGTCCCATATTTCATTGCGAAAACGAGACATCGGCCGGACCGCACGTGCGAGTTTTTCAGAAGGTTTGCGTGCCACCAACAACCGCCACTCTTTGCGACGTGATGCCAGTTGATCAAATAAATACTGTTTGCCGACAGCCTGCAAAAATTGCTTCATATTCGTTTGCAGCCACTGCCATTCGTCATCGGGAAGTTCGGTCAACAATTTCGCGTCGGCATTGCTATAGCTTTCCTGGTTGCCACGGAAAAAGATTTTACCGCCCACCATCCCGACACAGGGCCTATAGCCCAGCACATTTTTATTCCCTTCAGCGCCTGCGCCGCATATAACAGCTATACCACCCGCCATAAATTCAGCGAATGAATCTCCGACCTTTCCAAACACCCAGAGCTCGGGTGGTTCGAAACGGGGATTGTGCTTGGTCATGGTCATGCCGCGTGCGCCAATATTACCATCAATATATACTTTGCCCTGTGCCATGGCATTGGCCACACCGTTCGTCGCGTTGCCATGGACAATGATTTTCGCGCCGGCATTGAGCCATCCAATATCGTCAGAGGCTGGACCGAATGCTTCAATAACGGTATTGGCGAAGCCCATGGATCCTAAACGCTGACCCGAGGTGCCCAACACGTCCACTTTGATCGGCTGATTCCCGGCACGCCAAAGCCGCCCGCCGATACCATGCTGACCGTAAGCGGTCACTTCGATTTGCCGATAGCCTTCAACCGCCGCTTTTTGAATACGTTCTTCCAGAATCCGTGATTCAACGCGAATATTGTTTTCCAAACCGGCAATTTTTATTGTATCTTTTTTCGTCATGATTCTTTCCCGCTTTTGCAATTACAAAACATATTTTATATTAAGACGCTCGGCTGCATCTGCGTCACTAATGCCGAGCGCATCCGACATGCCAATTGGCAGCGAAGTCGAACGGCCCAGCGGAGCGACGATTTTTTTCAATTCCGTATCAAAACTTACATAAAGGTCAACCACCCTTTGTGCGACTTTCTCGGGATCAAGCCTTCGGTCCAGCCGGGGGTCCTGCGAGGTAATGCCCTTGGGGCACACGCCGATATTGCAGACATTGCAGCGGTCGGACTCAGATCCCAGACAACCGGCGGCCGCCTGCATGATATATTTCCCTGTCTGGACGCCGCTTGCGCCCAGCATAATCAAGGCGGCGGCATTGGCGGCCAGGTTGCCGTTTTTGCCGATACCGCCGCCCGCAAAAAGGGGGATCTCGTTTTGTTTGCCCAGTTTAACCAGGGTAAGATACGCGTCGCGCAGATTGCTGGCGATGGGGTGTCCCATATGATCCATCGATACGTTATAGGCCGCGCCTGTGCCCCCGTCTTCGCCGTCGATAGCCAGACCCGCGGCATAGGGATTTCTGGTCAAATTGTTGAGGACGGCCATCGCCGTACTGGTGGCGGATATTTTCGGATACACCGGCACCCGGAATCCC
>JAGFXG010000120.1 GCA_017860985.1 Deltaproteobacteria bacterium | reverse complement strand
CCGGTGATCCCCTCTGTTGCCTGATTCTTCTGGGAATGCAGCTGGATGAGTTGAGTATGAACCATCTTGCGATTCCCCGCATCAAGCGCATACTGCAGCAATCTACACTTTCGGAGTCGCGGGAGCTGCTTAAGAAAGCAATGTCATTCAACAACGCCCTGGAAGTCAGGGCGTACGTTCAGAACTACATGAACGAGCGTTTCCCGGATGAATTTCAGAAGAAGGAAACCTGATATCCGGATTCTAATTTCTAACAGCAAAACAGGCTATAGATGATTTTATGAGCGAGAAAACGCCAATCGTTACTGATCACAATGAAAACGAATATTACTCCGGCTGCATGTATGAGCAGCAGGATTTCTGGCGTTTTCGTCCGGCAAAGACGTATCTGTCGCGTGTGTCCATCACGGATGAAGAAGTCAACGAGCTTAAAAAACGTGCTGAAGAAGGTGTGATCATTTACGCCATTAAACAGAGAAGCAAGCTCAACAGCCTGATCATATCGGATATTGCGGGTCGTGTGGGGCTGCCAAGACCCGTTTACTGTCACGGCATGAACATGTCCTTCTGGCAGCCCATGTCCAAGATGTTGAAATTTCTCTGGTCATCCTTTTTGAGGCGGTTCCGGAAAGATCAGGTCACACGCCAGGGCAAACTGGAATACGTGTCCAGGAAAGTCGCAGGCAGAGAAAGCATTATCATCCATCTGGGAGAGTCGGAATTTATCGATAGCCGCTCCGCGGAAGATGCCCTTGCAACCCTGATCAACCTTCAGGACAAGGTTCCCTTTCCCATATTTATTGTGCCTGTCCTGGTTGCTTACGGACGCCGTCGGGAACAGGAGGATGAAAGCCTCGTCAACATCCTTTTCGGACAGATGGAGCATACGGGCTCGCTGCGTCGATTAATAACATTTATACGCTATTCAAAACAGGCTTTTGTCATTCCGTCGACTCAGGTCAACCTGATCGATTATCTGTCCGCCAACAGTGATTTAACCAGGGCTGAAATGGTTCACGATCTGCGCGGCAGACTGATAGACAGCATCGAAGAAGAAAAAACGGCCATTGTCGGTCCGGCGCTGAAGTCACGCGCGGAGATGATGGGAATGGTCATGCATGACCCAAAACTGAACCGGTTTATGGATGATCATGCTCAGAATACAAAGAAATCCAGAGAAAGCATTGCCAAGGATGCCCGCCGTTATCTTTATGAAATTGCCGCTGATTACCGGGAAACCTTCATTGAGGTCTGGGTGAAGCTTCTCAACTGGCTATGGAACACGGTCTATGACGGACTGCAGATCGATTACGAGGGCCTCGCAAAAATCCGTAATCTGTCTAAAAAGATGCCCTTTGTCATCATTTCCTGCCACCGGAGTCATATTGATTACCTTCTGCTGTCATACATATTCTTCAAGAACAAAGTCCAGATGCCGTTTATCGCGGCGGGCAATAACATGTCGTTTTTCCCCATGGGGTATATTTTCCGTCGTTCCGGCGCTTTTTTCCTGCGCCGCAGCTTCCGCGGCAATAAACTCTACAGTGAAGTTTTTACAACATATCTGGCCTTGCTGCTCAAGGAAGGGCTGCCGCTTGAATTCTTCATTGAAGGGGGACGAAGCCGGACTGGGAAAATGGTCATGCCCAAATACGGACTGCTGTCTATGATCCTTCAGGCCTACCAGGAAAAGTATTGTGAGAACCTGGCGGCCGTTCCGGTGTACATCGGCTACGACCGGGTGATCGAGGAACGATCTTACCTCAACGAGCTCGCCGGCCAGCCAAAGTCCCAGGAAAGTGCGGCGGAAATCATTAAAAGCACAAAGGTCCTGCGCAAAAGGTACGGGCGGGTTTATATCAATATCGGCGAGCCCATTATCATGAAAGACTACCTTGAGGCTCAGGACAAGCCCATGGAACAGATGACGCTTGACGAGCGTCAGGGGCTTTATCGGAAAATAGGGTATGAGGTTGTTCAGGAGATCAACAAGGTTTCTGTTGTTACTCCGTTTGCTCTGGTGGCCGCAGGCCTTTTGAGCCATGACCGGCGCGGCATTTCCCATGAAGAATTGGGCAGCATCGTCAATGAATTTTATGATTATCTGGTTACCATGCCGGTCATATTTGCCGCGACGTTTGCCAACCGGGAAAGAGCGATCGCCGATGCGCTGAATATCTTCGTGTCAACCGGTTTAATATCCAAAATTGAAGCGGTGGAAGAGGAAGAGGAAATGCAGGAGGTGGTCTATTCGCTGGCCGATGCGAAAAGACTGAATCTTGAATATTACAAAAATAATATTCTGCACTTCTTTATTTCCATTTGTTTTGTTGCGACATCCATGGTGAAAAACCATGAAGACACCATGTCTCTGGCGAAAATCATGGGAGATTATAAATATCTGAAGTGGCTTTTATGGAATGAATTTATCTTTGATGAAAGGCGGGACGATGTTGAAGATGTGAATGATGTTCTGGCCTATCTGCACAGCCGGTCCATGATCGTAACCACCGAGCGCGATGGCGAGGTATGGATCGAAATCAAAAGCAAGGGCCACGCAAAACTAAAGCCGTTTGCCGGACTTGTTCACAATTATCTGGAATCCTGCTGGATTGTCATCCGCAGTCTCGTCTATCTCAAGAAAAAATCCCTGACGCAAAAGGAATGGTTGGCCAAGATTCGACCGCTGGGTGACCGGATGTTCCGCAAAGGAGAAATACTGCGGGCCGAGGCCCTTTCCCAGGCCAATTATCTCAATGCCATTAAATTTTTGGAAGATGCCGAATTGATTATCTCTCAGTCAAAAGAGGAAAAATCAGGCAAAAGCGAACTCAGCTACAACCTGACGGACAGCCGCGCGCAGCTGGAAGTGCTGAGAAGACGGCTGTTCAAATTCCTTTAGAACTCATTGAATCGGTTGGTCGTGAATATCCCCGCGGCTTGCTGCGGGGATATTCACAGATTTATCTCAACAGGCTTATCTCCTTTTCCCAATTTTTGCCGGCTGTTTGATGCTGTAGAAAGCCGACATGCCGGGGTAACTGGCGGAGTCGCTCAATTCTTCCTCGATGCGCATCAGCTGATTGTATTTAGCCAGTCTTTCCGTGCGGGAAAGCGAACCGCTTTTGATCTGACCGCAGTTGGTGGCCACGGTGATGTCCGCCATGAATGTGTCTTCGGTTTCGCCGGAACGGTGAGAAACAACGCACGTGTAGCTTGATTTCATGGCGCGCTCCATTGTTTCCAGCGTTTCCGTGAGTGTGCCGATCTGGTTGAGTTTAATCAGAACAGAGTTGGCCACGCCAAGCTCGATTCCTTTATCCAGACGCTCGACGTTGGTCACAAAAATATCATCGCCTACAATCTGAATCTTGCCGCCCAGTTCGTCGGTCAGCAGCTTCCATCCGGCCCAGTCGTCTTCCGCCAGACCGTCTTCGATTGAGATAATCGGGTAGTGCTTCACCAGATCGGCGTAGAACTGCACCATGTCCTCGGCTGATTTCCGGGGTTTCTTTTCAGCGGCCAGGATATATTTGCCTTTTTCGTAAAAGGAGCTGGCGGCTGAATCCAGCGCGATCATGATATCTTTGCCGGGCTTGTAGTTGGCTTTTTCAATCGCCGTCATAATGAGCGAGAGGGCTTCTTCGTTGGACTTCAGATTCGGTGCGAATCCGCCCTCGTCACCCACGGCCGTATTGTAGCCTTTGCCCTTCAAGACGGCCTTCAGGGCATGGAAAACCTCGGCGTTCATGCGAATGCCTTCTTTGAAGTTTGGCGCCCCCACGGGCATAATCATAAATTCCTGAATATCGACGTTATTGTCAGCATGCTGTCCACCGTTTAAGATATTGGATTGTGGAATCGGTAGAACGTTGGCGTTGACACCACCGAGATATCTGTAGAGCGGCAGGCCGGACAATTCCGCGCCCGCTTTGGCGCAGGCCATGGAAACGGACAGAATGGCGTTTGCGCCCAGTTTCCCCTTATTCGGGGTTCCGTCAAGTTCAATCATGGCAAAATCGATGTCTCGCTGGCTGCGGCAATCCATACCGATAATCTCCGGTCCGATTTTGTGCAGAACATTGTTAACGGCTGTTTCGACGCCTTTTCCTCCATATCTTTTCTTGTTCCCGTCCCGCAGCTCCAGCATTTCGTGTTCGCCGGTGGAAGCGCCTGAAGGTACGGCGGCTCTTGCGGTGATTCCCGATACGGTGGTGACTTCGGCTTCAACGGTAGGGTTGCCCCGGGAGTCCAGGATCTCCCGCGCGTGAATGTTGATGATTTCCGGCATATAAAAACCTCCTTTTGCTTTGCCCAAAACTATAACAGAGCGGCAGTCTGATTTCAAGGCGATAAGCAAACAGGCTTGATAACTTTGATCAAGTCGGATAAAAAGAAACCGGTTTTTGCATCCGGAAAGAGGGATGAACAAAGGTTTGGAAATGGACACGTTTAAAAAGGATAAAAAAACGAAACTTTTTCTTCACTTGAAGAAATGGCTGGAAAAAGCTGTGCTGGATTATTCCATGATCGAGGAAGGCGACAAACTGCTCATTGGTGTCTCCGGCGGGGCGGACAGCTTTGCCCTGCTGGATCTGCTTGATTCACCAATGATCTTTGTGCCGAAGTTTTCTTTTATTGCCGTCAACATCGACATGGGGTTTGACTATGACTACATAGCTTACCGTGAGCTGGAAAAATACTTTCGGGAACATCAGTATCCATATGTCATGGAAAAAACAGATATCGGAGTGCTTGCGCATTCGGATTTCAACAGGAAAAACCCCTGTTTTTTATGTTCGCGTCTACGCAGGAAAAGAATTTTTGAAATTGCTGATGAAAAAGGCTGCAATAAAATTGCTTTTGCCCATCATCGTGACGATATTATCGAAACGCTGCTGATAAACATGTTTTACGGGCGGGAAATCAGCACGATGATGCCCAATCAGAGCATATTCGGCGGTAAACTGCATATAATCCGTCCGCTGGCTTATTTGACGGAAGATCTTGTTAAGAAATACAGCCGGGAGCAAAAATTTCCGACGGTTGCAAACGATTGTCCGACCAGTGGCAATTCAAGGAGGACATATATTAAAAACCTGCTGAATGAACTGGAGAAGGCCAATCCCGATATCCGCCACAACATTTATACAGCCATGAGCCATGTGAAACCGGATTATTTGCCGTGCAGGCCTGGAA
>JAGFXG010000119.1 GCA_017860985.1 Deltaproteobacteria bacterium | reverse complement strand
GCAAAAAGAGACAGCATGGTTGGATGATAATTGCTATAGTCAGCCTCGGCATCCGCTTTTGTCGTCGCCCCCACGCTCACAGCAGTAGAAATGCAGGCCGGTGCCCCCATGCTGTTTTTATAACTTTCGTTGCCTGACGATATGACCGTGGCAATTCCCACTGAACGGAGGTTGTCAATGACGGCTTTTGTAGAAGATTCGGAGGAGTCACAGGCGGAAAAATACTGACCGCTTCCGATACTGATATTAACGGCTGCAATGTTATGGGTATTTCTCAACGAGTAAACGTGTTCCAGGGCCAGAATCTGGTCAGACGTGTATGAAAGCGCGCAGGGTGAAGCCAGACCACCACTGCTGCAGGACGCCGCGTCCGTGATTTTTGAAAAAACCTGAATGGCGATGACATTGGCATCTTTCGCCACACCATTGATGGTAGCCGACTTGCCCGCGGCAATGCCGGCCACATGAGTTCCGTGCTGACATCCGACGACGTCTGTTCCATTTGCTCCTCCGCACTGGATCCCCGCGCCGTCTCCTGTTTGAGATGCCAGGCCATTGGGGCAAACCGTTTCTGCGTGCTCGACAGCATCAGTAGTGGAAAAGCATGCCTCCGCGACCACTTTGCCGGCAGGAAAAAAACTGTGAGTCTTGTCAACTCCGGAATCAAGAATGGCCACTGTCCATCCCGATCCTGTATACCCCAGGTTCCAGGATTGATTTGCCTTGATCAAAGGCACACTTTCTGTCAATGTCGCCGGAACAAGTTTATCCTCTTCAATCGAAACAACAAGGGGATTGGCGGTCAAAGCATCCAGCGCATCTGGATCCACTGCCATCGCAGTATATGGAATATGTTTGAATTTTTTTATGCCCCTCACATTGCGTTTGGAAACTTCTTGTTGCAGACGGGTCTGCAAACTTGCTATTCGGGCTTTCTGGCCGGCAACTGCTGTCGGTCCTGATAACTGTCCCTCCGGCTGAAAAGATGTATTCAACTTTACAATGACTCGAATACTGCCAGCCTTTTTCGCCTTGGCAAGAAGTGCAGCGGGTGCTTTCTGACTGTCCTGCGCTTCAACCTCCGTCATGCCGCAAAAAAACAAGAGTGCGAAAAATGTGAATGCTAAAAGCCGGCAGGACCTCTGTCTCCGTGTATCTTTTGATTCCATCCCCCTGCATGTATTTTTTATCATTTCCACCTCCTTGAAAACTGCCCGCCTTCATAGTCGCTATATCCGATTGATAAATAATCCTTCCCCCGCTCTATCTTCCCGGCGGCACCCGGGTATCCTCCTGCAATGACATGATGAGCGGATGGGAAATGAGCGCTTTGAGCGCCTTTGCATCCACTTCCATTCCAATGAAAGGCGTGTACTTCAATCTTTTAATACCCCTAACCTGATATTCTGCTAGAACAGCGCACAATTGATCCTGCATATCTGCTATGCGGTTCTGCTGGGCAATCGCTTCACGAGTTGACAGCTGACCCTCAGGGACAAACGGCATATTCAGTCTTGCTATGATACGGACGCTGTCTGCCGCTTCCGCTTTGGCAAGGAGACGGCTGTAATCATTGATGGAAGATGACCGATCATTTTTTAGCGCGTGAGGGTTTCCTTCTGCTTGAGGCAGATTCATGGCTGTACAGCAACTTGCAAAAGCTGTAACCAAAAGAAATAAAAGGCATGTAAATATCCTGATGATTATTATATGGGCCATGAGCCACCCATGAAATCAGTTCCGATAAAAAAAGATTTCTGCACCGATCAACTGGGTCAACGACGGACGGTCAAAAAAACATTTTATTTGCAGGGGACAACCATTTGTTTTCAGGGCTTAATCTCATCTGTCTTACCTTGTAAGTATAATGATAGAATTCCCGGACAAAGTCAAAAGATTTATTGCAGGTTTGAATGATTATTGATTTTTTTGTTTTTCCCGGATGAAACACCGCGGATCTTCAGCCAGGTAGTCACCGCTGTAGGCATGGGCCCGTCCACGGCATCCGCCGCAGACGGTTTTGTACTGGCACTCACCGCAAAGCCCCTTTAGCTTTTCTTCGCGGCATCGCAAATCCTGAAACAAAGCGGAATCCGTGTAAATGTCATGAAAACTCTTTTCCCGGATGTTTCCTCCGCTTACCTCAACAAATGGACAGGGCCAGACATCACCGTTGGCCTTGACGTAAACAAAGCCACGTCCCGCCGCGCAGCCGTGAAATACCTTTCCGGCCAGTTTAAGCGGCAACCCGCCCCGGATGCCTCCTTTTTCCAGAAGATACGGCCAGTATTGCGGCCCGGCCACCGGCTCGATGATCGTTTTGGCGTTTTTTTGTTTTTCGGAAATCAGTTCGCTCAGATGCCTGTTGGCGGTTTTCTTGAGGGTGGCTTTTTCAATTTTTTCACCCCGCCCTACGGCAACCAGCTGATACATGAGCATGATGCCTGCCCCGCTGGCGTCTGCAAAATCAATCAGCTCCGGCAGGTGGGGCATGTTGTATTCCATCGCGGTTGTGTTGATCTGTACCAGAATGCCCGCTTTTTTGGTCGCTTCAACGGCCCGCATGGCCAGATCAAAGGAACCGGGCTTATTTCTGACCATATCGTGAATATCAGGATTGGCCGCGTCAAAACTGATGGCATTGCAAACCACTCCGTGATCTTTGAGTTTGAAGGCCATTTCTTCATCGATCAGCGTTCCGTTGGTGGCAATGATGTTGGCGAGTCCCGCCTTTTGCGAATGTCTCAGGAGTTCAAAAATGTCTGGCCGCACCAGCGGCTCGCCGCCGGTATAGATCAGAGTACGGAACTCACTTTCGGCAGCGAGCATATCAATCAGTCTTTTCCCTTCGTCGGTGGTCAATTCATCGGGGGCGGCCTGGCCGCTTGTGGCATGGCAGTGGATGCAGCGCAGATTGCAAGCGCCGGTGACTTCCCAGACGGGATGCCCCGGATAACCGATGCAACCCATCCCCCAGGCACCGTTGGCAACCGGCATGGATGAAAAACCATGATGGACAAGCCATCCGAAGAAATTCCGCCAGCGGTTCAGATATCCCATGAGCAGCGTACTTCCCAGCTGTTTAAATAAAAGAGAAGGGGGATTATAAAATGCCTTTACTTTGTTTTTTTTCATTATCTTCTCAAATGTAGGCCAGTATAAAAGCCAGGGATGTTCCAAGATTAACGGCGATGTTCAGTCCGCACAATATTTCCAGCCATCGGGCATCTTCATAGCGATTTTTTAACATCTGATATACGATAAAAAGGGCAACGGCAACAAACGGCAGATAAAAATAGATAACGTTAAAGGGGACTCCGAAGCATGGCGACGTCAGCATGGTCAGACAGGTGAGCAGATTGAAAATA
Source organism: Deltaproteobacteria bacterium (assembly GCA_017860985.1). Taxonomy (GTDB): domain Bacteria; phylum Desulfobacterota; class Syntrophia; order Syntrophales; family Smithellaceae; genus UBA8904. Next base: position 5,872 of record JAGFXG010000119.1, on the reverse strand, counting down.
ATATAAACAACGTTGCCTTTCTGTTTACCGATCCGGTACAGAAGATTCTTTTTCCCCGTGGCGATATCCGCCTCGTAATCCGGAAATTCGTTGAGCAGGATTACATTGAAAATGGAAAAGCCGATCGGCATCCATAACCAGTTAATCACTGGAGCTATCGATGCCGTTTGAATGTAATAAGAAGAAGCCACGGGCAGCCAACCGAAGCAAAAACCGATGAATAGTTCTCCAACGCCCCTTTTGACAAGCCTCACAGGTTCCGTGGAGTAAAAAAAGCCGGGAACCGCACCCAGGAAACCGATCAGCATTGTGTACGGGCCGGTTTTATAGACAAACTGCAGGACAACCCCGATGATAAAAGCCAAAAGGATGGAGATGATGCTTGTCCAGAGGGCAACGCGGGCGGGGATTTTTCCTTCATTGATCATCCGGGTGCCGCCGGCAAAGGGATTTTCGTGTATCCGCGCGGAAATGGCGTTCTCCCTGCGGTCGAAGTATTCACCAGAGTGATACGTTGACAACAGAATCAGGATAACCCCGGCAACTCCCAGCCCAAACACTTCCGGGTCAAAAGAGCCGGTCAGGCGATAGGCCAGAAAGGTCCCCAGGACAAAAGGCAGGATGCCTACAGTGTGAAAGGGTGGACGGGACAGGATGATCCAGCTTTGCAGTGTTTGTGTGGATGTATTTTTCATAACAATATCCAGATCTTCTTTTCAAAGCACACGATGTTTGTTTCCTGCTCGTTCCTGATCGCTTTGCGTGGCTGTGAAGAGTCGGGATTACTATCACATGGAAGAGTTCTTGTCAAAGAGGAGGTCCCGCTTATATCGGCGGGTTTCTATTCTTTTCATCTTTTACCTTTACCGATAAAAATTTTTTTCCGGCCGCTTAAAATGTCTTGATCACGGCATTGCACCATCACTTTTTTCTTGATTGTTATTTTTTTATATGTTAGGCGTAGCGCCAGTTTGAAGCATAATACGCTTCGTCCAGCGAGCAAACAACAGGGTTACAGGAATCGCAATGGGGCATCGGTCGCAGTTTCTGAAAGACAGCCCCCGGATAACCGCAAGAATCATGCAAATCGTTTAAGTTCAAGAATTCATATTAGTCGCCGTAAGCGGCGAATTATTTCATTAAACGTTTATTTTCATGAAAGGGGGGTTAAGGTATGACGAAGGCAGAATTGATCGGAGTCATGGCAGATGAGGCGGGGATTACCAAAGCAGCAGCGTCCGATGCTCTGGACGCATATGTCGCGGCGGTCACCAAAGAACTGAAAAAATCCGGAAAACTGGGATTGGTTGGATTTGGCACGTTCTCCGTCGTGAAAAGAAAAGCGCGCGAGGGCAGGAATCCGCAGACGGGCAAAGCGATTAAGATTCCCGCGAAGAAAGTCGTTAAATTCAAGGCCGGAAAGACGTTGGCCGACAAAGTAAAATAGTTTTTTTAAGTTCTTATTAAAACCAGGGCCTCCGCATTATTCATTTGACAATCGGAGGCCCTGGTGCATTTATCCAACTGCGGCAAGGAGTCTTTGTTTTGACACAAAATAGAATTCTCAGCGGAATGAGACCCACCGGCCTTCTGCATCTGGGAAATTTGCATGGCGCGCTCGGCAACTGGGTGGAGTTGCAGGAAAGCGGCAAATACGACTGTTTTTATTTCGTGGCCGACTGGCACGCGATCACCAGCGAATACAGCTCAACGGAGTGCATCAAGGATAACACCATAAACATGGTGATCGACTGGCTGGCCGCCGGCCTTGATCCGAAAAAAAGCACTCTGTTTGTTCAATCCCACCTATAAAGAAATGCAGGCGGAACTGACGTCCAAAGACCTGTCCACTTTCGGTTTCCTGGGTTATCCCGTTCTGCAGGCAGCCGACATCATCATGTACAAAGCCTATGGCGTGCCGGTTGGCGTGGACCAGCTGCCGCACGTTGAGCTGACCCGCGAAATCGCCCGCCGGTTCAATTTTCTTTATAAAGAAGTGTTCCCTGTGCCGGAACCGCTTCTGACCAGTGTACCGAAGCTGCTGGGCATCGATGGACGGAAAATGAGCAAATCCTATGACAATTCCATTTATCTGTCCGACCGCGGGAAGGAACTTCATCAGAAAGTCGCTGCCATGTTCACCGATCCGCAGCGAATGAGGAAAAAAGATCCGGGAAATCCAGAAATCTGCAATGTCTTTACGTTTCATGGATTGTATTCGCCCAAGGAGACCGTGGCCGAAATCAACAAGGCCTGCCGCGTTGCAGGCATCGGCTGTATCGAATGCAAAAAAATGCTCGCAGCGCGCATTGAGGAAGCGCTGGCGCCTGTTCATGAGCGCATGGATTATTATCTGAGCCATTTGCAGGATATTCATTATATATTTTCCGTCGGCAACGGCAGGGCGACAAAAATTGCCCGCCGGACCATGGAAGAAGTTCGTGAAGCCGTAAAAGTATAAAGATATCTATGAATGAAGAACTTTCGACAGATTATGCGATCAAGCTGGATGTTTTTGAGGGTCCGCTGGATCTGCTGTTATATTTGATCAAAAAAAATGAAATTGACATTTACAATATTCCCGTCGCTCTCATCACCCAGCAGTATCTCGACTACCTCAATATCATTAAATCGCTGAATCTGGACCTGGCCGGTGAATACCTGGTCATGGCTTCCACCCTGATTCATATCAAGTCCCGCATGCTGCTGCCCGTGCCGGAGGAGCCGTCCGAAGAAGATATGGAAGAGGATCCGCGCTCTGAACTGGTCCGACAGCTGCTGGAATACCAGGCGTTCAAGGAGGCAGCCGCCAAACTTGCCGAAAGACCGCTTTTGGAAAGGGACGTGTTTATTCGATCCGCAGCTTTACCGGAAGAAATGAAAAAATCCCTCACGGATGACGATGAACTGCTTGAAGTGAGTATTTTTGAACTGATTGAAGCCTTTCACAATATCGTTTCACGGATGGACAATAAAGACCTCCTGGAGATCGACTTGGAAAAGTTGTCGCTGACGGACATCATCAATGACGTTATGGAGCGCCTGACGCGTGAAAAAAATCTCACCTTTGAAGAATTGCTGGGAGAACGAAAAGACCGCCGTCGCATTGTCTATACATTTCTGGCCCTGCTGGAGCTTATCAAGCTCAAGATGGTCAAAGCTTATCAGACGGCGGCATTTGGCGTCATTCGAATATTCCCGGCCGTGGAGTTTTAAATGGATAATATTTCAGCCGTTATTGAAGCATTGATTTTTGCGTCCGAGTCTCCCCTGCCGCTGGAAAAAATCTGCGCCGTACTGGACGGTGTGGATAAAACGGAAGTCAAAGACGCCCTGGATAAGTTGATTGCCGGATATGAGGAGCGCCAGAGCGGCATCAGCGTGCAGGAGGTCGCGGGCGGTTTTCAGTTTCGGACAAGGCCCCACCTGGCTGTCTGGGTGAAAAGGCTCAAAGGCACCAAGCCCGGATCCCTGACTCCGGCGGCGCTCGAAACACTGGCTATCGTTGCCTACCGGCAGCCGATTGTGAAAGCGGAAATCGAAAGCGTTCGGGGTGTTGACGTCAGTGCGCCGCTCAAGGGTCTTCTGGAAAAGAAACTGATCCGCATCCTGGGGCGTAAGGACGTACCGGGGAAACCGATCATCTATGGCACCACAAAGAAATTCCTGGAAGTCTTCAATCTCAAGGAACTGGCGGACCTGCCGACGATGAGGGAACTAACCGAAATTACCGAGCAGCAGGGAATGCTTGACCTGGAAGCTGCCGAGGAAAACACCGGCGGACAGGAAACAATCCTTCAGGAATCCATCGGGGAGGAGAGTTCTGAAGTGATTTCCGAGGTAATTGCCGAGGATGACATCGATTCATGAAAGAACGTCTTCAGAAGATTATAGCCGCAGCGGGCATTGATTCGCGACGTCATGCCGAGGTGATGATTACATCGGGGCGTGTAAGCGTCAACGGAGAAATTGTAACCGAACTGGGTGTTAAAGCCGATCCCAGAAAAGACGTTATACGGGTTGACGGCAACACCATTTCCCTGGAAACAACCCGCTGCTACATCGCGCTGCATAAGCCGGCGGAATATGTCACAACAATGTCCGATCCGCAGAAAAGACCAACCGTTGCAGACCTGGTCACAGGCGTGCCGGAAAGGGTTTACCCGATCGGCAGGCTTGACTATGATTCTTCAGGGCTTTTACTTTTAACCAATGACGGTGACTTTGCGCAAAAAATTCAACATCCCCGTTTTCAGGTCCCCAAAACCTACCGTGTCAAGATTTCCGGCCGTTTAAGCAAAGAAGAATTAAAACAAATCATTAACGGCGTCAAGTTACCGGATACGGTATTCAAACCGGAAAATTTGAATATCGATAAGATCAATGACAAAAGCACCTGGCTCAGCCTCACACTGCGTGAGGGGAAAAACAGAATTATTCGGAGGGGATTTGAGGCCGCCGGTCGTCAGGTTACCCGTCTGGTGAGGGAATCCATAGGCAAAATCACTTTGACGGGCCTCAAGGAAGGTCAATGGCGGAATTTGACAGGCCGAGAAATCAGTCAGTTGCTAAATGACTCCAGTGGTCAAAAAAGGTAAAAATATTCTTGACAATCGTTGAAAAATAAATAATAGTCGCCGACGTACAAGATGATCAGCATCACAATATCAGGCGATTCATGCTGTTAATAGTCTTAAGGAGGCTCTATGAACAAGTCCGGTCTTATTGAAGCTTTGAGTAAGAAGCTTAATTTAACGGAAAAAAAAGCAATTGACGTTGTAAACCTTGTTTTTAAAGGGTTTACCGATGAGCTAAAAAACGGCGGCCGTATCGAAATTCGGGGCTTCGGAAGCTTTGTCGTTAAAGAATATGGTTCCTACACGGGAAGAAACCCGAAAACAGGCACAAAAATTAAAGTTGAGCCCAAAAAACTGCCTTTCTTCAAAGTTGGCAAAGAACTCAAAGACAGAGTCGATAAGAAGATTTAGTAATCCTGCAAATGTTTCTTATAAAAAGTCGGGAACTTGTCACCAAGTTCCCGTCTTTTTATTGTTTTTTAGATACCAAAACCAAAGGAATATCGGGCTGTCATCCTAAATTGGAGTTGACAAAATCCCAGTTAATCAGGTTCTGGATCACCGCCGTAAGGTAATCCGGCCGACGATTCTGATAATCCAGGTAATAAGCATGCTCCCAGACATCAATCGTGAGCAGTGCTTTCTGTCCATCCAGCCATGCCCAGCCGCTTCCAAACTGCGTTACACCGGCATTTTTCAGTTCTTCCGTAAACTTATCATAACTGCCAAAGGCGGCATCAATCTTGGCGGCGATAGCCCCCGTGGGAGCGCCTCCTCCCTGCGGCTTCAGGCATTTCCAGTAAAAAGAATGATTCCAGATCTGTGCGGCATTGTTGAAGATACCGGCTTTGCTGGGATCCTTTGCGGAATTGGCGATGATTTCTTCCAGGGTCTTCCCCTCCAGATCCGTTCCGGCAATCAATTTGTTTAAGTTATCGACATACGTTTTGTGATGTTTCCCATAGTGAAATTCCAGTGTATTCGCACTGATATAAGGGGCCAGTGCGTCTTTCGCGTAAGGCAGTTCGGGTAAATTTACAGCCATGTCTTGATCTCCTTTCTATGATTGTTAGGGATTAGTATAGGCAGCCTGTGCGTTTTGTCAAATGTTAGTTACCCGGAGGTGGTATTTCAGATTCCTGGTCCGGCAAATCTTTTCGCGCTATGACTTTCATTACAATCACCTGACCAAACATGAAAACGGAAAAGATCAAAGCAGGCAGAGCAGCTTCATGACTGAAAACGTACAGGGCAACCCCGCCGGCCAGTCCATAATTTTTCATGGTTCCTAAAAG
>JAGFXG010000009.1 GCA_017860985.1 Deltaproteobacteria bacterium | reverse complement strand
GAAGTCAGGAGATGATTGCATGAAAGCACTGCATCTTAATCTCGATCCCCTGCGTTTTGTGATATTGCACGCGCTTCGACCTCTGAGCAATAAATTTTGCTACAGGGGGCCTTTCTCCACAGTGAAACTGGTCGATATCCCGGAGCCGACCCTTCCCTCACCGGAATGGGTAAAGATCAAGACCAGACTATGCGGTGTTTGTGGCAGCGACATGCCGTTCACCTCGTTTCCCTGTGTGCCGGGTCATGAGTTCTGCGGGAACGTGGTGCAGGCAGGCAAGGATGCAGACAATGTGAAGGAGGGAGACCTGGTTACCGCTGCACCGGCTCTCAACTGTGCAACGCGCGGCATCAGGCCGCCATGCCGAAGCTGTGCCTCGGGCCTGACCGCCAATTGCGAAAATTTTGCCGAAGGCGCTTTCGCACCGGGAATGTTCGTTGGCATCTGCAAGGACATCAATGGCGGCTTTGCCGAGTATGTTGTCATCCATAAAAGCCAGATTTATTCCGTTCCGGAAAACGTATCACCCGAATCAGCAGCTCTTACAGAACCTCTGGCCGTAGGTTTGCAGGCCGTGCTGGACAACCGGCCCCAGGACAAAGACAAGGTGCTGCTGATTGGCGGCGGGGTGATCGGGGCGATGGTGGTCAAGAGCATCAGGGCGCTGGATTGCGGCTGTGATATCACGGTAGTTGAACCGTCTGCATTCGCCGCGGATTATGTCAGGAAATGCGGCGCTGACCGGACCATCAGAGGCGGCATCATTGATGCCGCCCCGGAAATTACCGGCGGACGCGCCTACAAGCCCCAACTGGGAGAGCGAGTGCTCATGGGCGGTTATGACAAAGTCTATGATACGGTCGGCAGCGCCGAAACTCTGAATGCGGCGCTCAGGGTTACGGCAACAGGTGGGGTGCTTTCCGTAATCGGCATCGGAAAAGAGGTAAAGTTGGATCTTACCCCGTTGTGGCTCAAACTGCAAACCGTCAAAGGCTGCTACGGCTATCGCTACAACAATATCGCAGGCGTCAGAAAGCATACGTTTGAAATTTCGCTGGAGATGATTTCCTCTGGAAAAGTTAAGGTGGATGACATGCTCACCCACAAGCTTCCACTGGAAAAATACAGGGAAATGATTGCCATTCATCTTAATAAAGAAGCCCACCGGGCAATGAAAATCGCTTTTCAGTTTTGAGTAGGAAGGAGGCATTCATGCAGCAACCGGATATTCGCAGTATCAGCAGAATGACACTCCCTAATATTCATCAGATCGGGATTCTTGTAAAAGACATAACGGAAGCGATTGCTTATTATACAAAACTCCTGAATATAGAGCGATGGTATCGTTCAAGTACGGTAAAACACGAAGCCATCTATCGGGGCAAGCCCATCAAACCGGAATTGGATATTGTGATTGCCTTTCAAGGCGCTGTGGAGATCGAGCTTATACAGGTCAAAAGTGTGGAGGAAAATGTTTATTCAGATATGATCGGAAAATGTGGCGGCGGAATACATCATCTGGGTTTTATGATATCAGGTTACGATAAAAAGATTGAAGAGATGAGAGCAAATGGAGTCGAAGTGATCCAGTCCGGCGTTATAACAACAAAAGGATCCGCTATGACGAGATATGCTTATCTGGACACGATCAGGCAGTGCGGTATTATATCGGAATTCATCGCTACAACGCTGAAAGGATTGCCGATGCCGCACTGCAGGTTTGGAGGTCATAATTGTGAAAATACCTATAAAAAAATACGAAACTCATCATGTGGTTATGGGGGCTGACTTAAACCATCACGGAACTCTGTTTGCAGGTCAGGGCGCAAAATGGTTCGTTGAATCAGGTTTCATTGCTGCCGCAAATATTACCTCGCCCGAAAGCACTGTCTGTGTCAATATTCACGGTATGCATTTCAAAACACGTGTGCCTTTGGGTACGGTTGTCCGGTATGAAAGCAAAATGGTCCTGAGTGGTAAGACCCGTCTGATTGCCTATGTGAAAGCAGTAAAAAGCGAGAATGAGGAGCACATCGTTGATGGTTTCCTGACGTTTGTCCATGTGGACCCGCAAGGGTTTCCCAAACCTCATGACATCACGATCGAAGCTGATACAAAGGAGGATATCCTGCTGCAGGAACAGGCCAGGGCATTATCAAAATAAAGATCCAGAATAGCCCTTTGTCTGTTTATCCGCAAGGGGATGATTCTGGACAGCAATCCGGTTCCCGACGCTTTCATGAACCATATGAAGTAAGCAAAAAAGCTTCTTGGTTCTAATCGATAAATCAAACGCCCGGATAACCTTACAGCTCAATTTGAGCACCCAGTTCAACCACCCGGTTGGCAGGGATGCCAAAATAAGCCGTGGGATTTCCCGCGTTTCTTGACATAAAAGCAAAGACCGCCTTTCTCCAGCGCATCATCTTCGATTCTCCTCCGGTAAGTAGCGTTTCTCTGCCGAGATAGAACGTTGTTGTCATCGGTTCTGTAATCAGTCCGTATGGGGTGACGTCCTGCATAATCTCAGGAACATTCGGTGTTTGCATATAACCGTATGTCGCAACGACACGATAGAAACCCTGCCCCAGGTCATCCAGCTTAATCCGTTCTCCCGTCGGAACATCAGGTGAATCTAAGGTGTGAATAGAAAGAAGCACAACTTTCTCATGCAGCATGTGGTTGTGTTTCATATGATGAAGGAGTGTTTTAGGAGTCCCTTCCGAAGATAACGTCATAAACACGGCCGTTCCGGGCACTCTCGGTAGTTTGCGCTTTGATACACCGGCAAGAAAAAGATCGACGGGCAATGTTGCATCCGCTAATTTGCGAGAGAGTTCCGCCCGGCCTTTTCTCCATGTCGTCATGGCAATAGCCACGACTGCCGCGACAAAGATGGGAAACCACCCGCCGTCCACTATTTTGAAGAGATTGCCGGTAATAAATGCAACATCAAAAACAATAAATATGGCAACAAGGGGAATGGCCTTTGCCAATGGCCACTTCCAGTTATGCGTCAGCACCAGAAAATAGAGCAAAGATGTTATGATCATGGTGCCTGTAACGGCAATGCCGTATGCGCCGGCTAATCCGCTGGATTGTTTGAAGCCGATGACAACACCTATACAGGCAATCATCAGGGCATAGTTGACAACAGGAATATAGATTTGTCCCTTTACGTCGCTTGATGTATGGACAACACGAATCCGCGGGCACAGGCCCAATTGTACGGCTTGCTGGGTTAACGAAAAAGCACCGGATATCAAAGCCTGAGAAGCAATCACGGTTGCAGCGGTAGCCAGGCCGACCATGGGATAGAGAAGGACTCTGGGGATGAGTTCATAAAAAGGATTTGCATTCAGAGCCGGATTCGCAATCAGTAAAGCGCCCTGGCCGAAATAATTGCAAAGCAGCGCGGGACAAACAAAGGCTAGCCAGGAAAGGCGGATGGCGTTTTTCCCGAAATGTCCGAGATCGGCATAAAGAGCTTCACAGCCTGTGATACACAGGACAACGGAACCGAGAACAACAATGCCGTGTGTGCCGTTGCGCATAAAAAAATCAAAGGCATAAAATGGATTTACGGCAAGCAGAATCCGCGGTTGACTGAAAATTTGTATCAGACCGAAACCGGCGATGGATACGAACCAGATCACCATTATGGGACCGAATAATCTGCCGATATTCTTTGTCCCCCGATGTTGCATCAGGAAGAGAAGCACAAGGATCACACAAGTGAGGGGCATTACAAAAGGTGATGCGGCTTTGGTGGCCACTTCCAGCCCTTCAATGGCTGAAAGAACAGATATGGCCGGTGTGATGACACCGTCTCCGTAAAGAAGGCCTGCGCCCAGAATACCGGCAAAGATAAGTGATGCCTTAAGCGGTGCAGAAAGTTTTCTTTCGGAAGAAGTCAGGAGGCTCAAAAGAGCGAAAATTCCACCTTCCCCACGGTTGTCTGCGCGCAGGATGAAAATGATGTACTTGATGCTGACGACGATCAGCATGGACCAGAAGATCAGGGATAAAACTCCAAAAATATTGGCGGGATCAGGATGAATGGCATGCTTTCCGTGAAAGCATTCCTTTATGGTATAAAGGGGGCTGGTGCCGACATCGCCAAAGACAACGCCTATGGATCCAAAGGCAAGTAAAAGCAGTTTTTTATTACACCAGGGAGATGAACATGTTTCATCTGATGGTGAGGCCGGATCACTTTCGCCACTTGATAAGGCAGTCATCATAAACCTCCGAAGCATGAATTCAGGAGGATGATCCTCCCGAATCAGTTCGGTCGGGTCTCCTCATCGAAGCCTGCGAAGTTAGCTGAAGGGCTCGGGCCGAAGAGGTTGCCTTACGCCAAAAGACGATCCGCCCCAGAAAAATGGTTCCTCCGCTCCCGGGAAGAAACGGGATTAGGCATTTGCAGGCTTATTTAAAGCATCTGTTGTGGAATGTCAATATCGTTTGTTGTGAGACAGGGGCAAGGCAGCGGGCAATCATAATTACGTATCAGCATTTTATAATGTTAACCATACATCAATTGATGAATCTTTCATTGACATTCAAGCCCACTCCTATTATAGGTTTTACGCTATATTGTCGAAATTGAGGGTAAAAAAGATTTGACGAAGCAGATCATCCAGATCAAGGCAAAGCCACTGCGGTTGACTTTGAAAACCACCATCCGGCATGCCGCCGCGACCAGGAATGAAGGAGAGAGCATCTGGGTCCAGGCACAAAGGCATGAACATGCGGGATACGGTGAAGGTTGTCCAAGAGACTATGTGGCTGGTGACGATCTCGCATCCAGCCTCAAATGGGTCGAAGAAAATTTTTCCGAAGGTGGGGCTGATTTTTCAACTCTCGATGATGTAGCGCAATGGGTATCCTTTCACGAAAAAATCATTGATCAATATCCCTCTGCATGGTGCGCCGTCGAAATGGCGGTGCTGGATCTTCTGGCCAGGGAAAAGGGCTGTTCAGTGGAGGCACTGCTGGGGGTTACCGAAGCCATGCGTTTCGGCCGGTACACAGCTGTTCTGGGGGACAGCAAGTCATGGCAATATGCCACTTGGGCCGATCAATATCTGACCCGCGGAATTGCGGATTTCAAAATCAAACTCAGCGGCAATCTGGAGAAAGATACACAGAAAATCGATTTTCTGGAGGCTTTGTCCATTCAACATCACGCCCCCACTCTCCGCATTCGTCTGGACGCCAATAATTTATGGAAGAAGCATTGTGACGAAGCAATCGCCTTTACCCAGGCGCTGGGATGTGGACGAATATTTGCCGTAGAGGAACCGGTGCAGGCCAGACATGTTGAAGATATCAGCCGCTTCAGCACAGTCACAGGGCTTCCCGTGATTCTGGATGAAAGCTTGTGTACTCTGGATCATCTGCGGTCATTTCAAAATGTGCCGGGTCACTTCATCGCCAATATCAAAATCTCACGGGTGGGCGGTCTTGTCCGGGCATTAAGGATGATCGCCGAGGTAAAAAAACTGGGATGGCCGATTATTGTAGGTTGTCATGTTGGTGAAACGTCTTTGCTGACGAGGGCTGCGCTCGTGGCTTCTGCTGCTGCGGGAGAAAACCTTGTGGCCCATGAAGGGGCTTTTGGCGATTATCTGGTAGAGCGGGAGCCGGTTCAACCGACACTGAAGTTCGGGCGCGGCGGGCATTTGGATTTGCGTTTGCCCTACTATCTGAAAACCGTCCACGGGCTTCAAATTATCCCGGTGGAAAACTGGAATGCCGGATTTGGCATGCAGTGCCGAATGCCTCAGACACCGGATGACGGCGCACCGGATATCTGTTCTCTGGAAATGCCCGACCGGTATAAAATTCATTACCGGCGATGGGGCCCTCCGGAAGGTGAAGATGCGATACTGATTCTGCACGGGGGAATGAGTCATTCAGGATGGCAGGCGCCGCTGGCAATTCAGTTGAGATCGATGACGCCGGAACTGACGGTTATCGCCGCTGACCGGCGGGGTTGCGGATTGAATGATAAACGGGGAGACCTTGGTTCCGTGCATGTGCTTAATGAAGATGTCACTCAGCACGTTGAATTTCTGAAAAAATCTTTCAAAAGGGTGCATCTTGCCGGTTGGTGTCAGGGTGCGCAATACGCTGCCGTTGCCGCATCCAGAATACCCGATACCGTTTCCAGCCTCATGCTGATGGCGCCGGTTTTTTTCTCAAATGAACGCTTCCGCTCGGTTTTAAGCATTAGCGAGAAAATCGTACGGGGCATGATTACCGAGTTTAAACTGAAACCCGAGCACGATCATGCCTGCATTCCCGTTCCCATGGAAGCAACAGATTTTACAATGGTTGATGAATGGCTGGATTTCATTGAGAAAGATGATCTCAAAACCATATTTTTGAACTTAAAATCCGCAAGGATCATGGATGAAATTCAGGAGATGTCATGGTCTGCCATGCTCCAAAACCGCCTTCCCGTGCTTGCGATAATGGCGGAAAAGGACCGCATCGTGGACAACAACAAAGTCAAACAATTATTGGATCACTTATTTTCCGGTGATACCGGGAATCAGTTAATCACCTTGAGTAGTGGGCATGCTATACAATTCGAAAAACCTAAAGAAGCCGCTTTGGCAATATTGAATTTCATACGGAATCTAAACAGCAGAATTTCCAGCAGGAGCCTTTCCCATGAATCAGCGAGGTCCTATAATTGTAGAACAGGTTAATGAACAACCTGATCCTGATGTCGTGGCCAGGCCGCTCTATTTCCACCATCATGATCTTGTTCAAAACCTCGATGCCAAAAAGACTATCAAGCAGCATAAGCTGATCAATTTGTGGAACAGCATCCACTTCATGGATGGTACAGTCCAAGTCCACCTCCGTCACTATCGCGATAAAAAGGAAATACTTGTCGAAGCCCATCCGTCCCCCTGCAGCGACCAATCCATGACCTGCTATTGGCCGGAGAAAAACCGTCCGTTTGTGGAAAACGCGAAAATTCTCGATATTATTCTTACGGATGGCCTCACGATATTCCTTTTGCCCGCTAAGATCAGGGACATTCAGGAAGATCATTTTACAATTAAAATACCTGATAAGGCCTATATCCTGGGTAAACGGCAGGCCAGGCACTTTAATTGTCAAGGTGTTAGAGCCACACTGGTGCAGGACGGATTTCAGGCCCAGGGGCAGCTGATGGACTTCAGTTCCCGGGCATTCACCATCAAGGTCAGCCCGTTCGGAGCCAGTTCCTTCCTCTGGTTTAATGTCGACAGGCCATCGACAATCAATCTTTATCGGGATGGCCATATGGTGTTTTCAACCTCCTGCCGGTGCCTCAGGCAGACATCAGACCAGGATGTCCGCGAGATTGTATTTTCTCCGATGACCAGTCAGATAAGCCGTTTTTTAAAGAAAAAATGGCGCAATCCCCGTGTTTTGGTCAGTCCTCTGCCGAATATTACCTTCGAGCATCCATTGATTTTTAAAAATATCCAACTGGATATAAAAAACCTTTCCTCCTCGGGCTTCTCCGTTGAGCTCTCAGTCGATGAAGACATTCTGATACCGGGAATGATCATTCAGGATTTGAACATGAACTTTTCAGGCGCATTACCCATATCTTGCAAAGCACAGGTTCTCTACCGCCGCATGGAAAGTAAAAAACTTATTTACTACGGTTTTGTCATTCTGGATATGGAGATCACCGCCTATAACCGACTGAGTCATATTGTGATGAATATTATGGATCCCAGCATCCATGTTGCCGATGAGGTCGATGCGGATCGGCTGTGGGAATTTCTTTTTGACTGCGGTTTTATCTACCCCAAAAAATATTCTTTCGTCCAGGCGAACCGGCAGCATATAAAGAAAACTTATCAGCGGCTGTATCGTGATAATCCGGAAATCAGCGCGCAGCTGACTTATCAGCGAAACGGTCGGATTTACGGGCACGCCTCCATAGTCCGATCCTACGGGCGGGCCTGGATGGTTCATCACCTTGCCGCCCGGCCGCTCGACAAAAAGAGGACGGGTCTGCAAGTCCTGAAGAGTATCATGTATTATTTCAATGGCCTGTATCGGCTGCCCACCGTCGCGATGGACTATGTCATGTTCTATTTCCGACCGGAAAACAGTTTCCCCGATCATTTTTTCGGCGGTTTCGCCAGGCATTTTAAAAACCCGCGCGCCTGTTCGATGGACCTTTTTTCTTATCTGAATTATCCAACAACCTGCTCCCGCAAACCTTTGCCGAATGGGTGGTCGCTTGGAGAGTGCACAGCCGCGGATCTGGAAGAATTGGACTTTTTTTACCGGAATACTTCCAACGGCCTTTTGCTGGATGTGTTGCGTTTGAACAAAGAAGGCGATGAGGGAGCCATGCTGACGGAGCTGTACGCGCGCCAGGGGTTTATCAGAAGCTGCCATAGCCTGGCTCTCAGGGAACACGGCAGAGTCAAAGCCGTTCTGGTTGTGAACCAGTCGAATGTCGGCCTCAGCCTGTCGGACTTCTTAAACGGGGTCAAAATCCTTGTGACCGATTCGGCGGGCCTGCCATGGCCGATCCTGTCCGCAGCGATTTCCCAGGTGGTCGGCTGTTACCGGGTTGAGCAGATCCCCATTCTCGTTTATCCATCTGATTATTTTCAAACACAGGAAGTCCCTTTCTTCCAAAAGAAATATAATCTCTGGATCATGGACATTCATTACGGACGGGAATATAGTGAATACATGATGGACAATATGAAGTTCAGAATCAGATTTATCATCCGGCTTCTTCTGAAAAAATACAAAGGAACTTGATGGAAGAAAAAAAATATTACAGCAGCAGGATTATCAAGAGCTATGTGGAGTACCTGAAAAGGTTCTTCCCGGATATTGATATAAATCCGTTGCTGAAACATGCGGGCATTGAAATATTCCAACTCGATGATGAAGGGCATTGGCTGACGCAGATAGAGGTTGACCGTTTTCATGACATACTTGCGAAGGTGACGCAGGATCCGGATATCTCCAGAAAGGTGGGGCGTTTTTCTGTGACCTCCCGTGCCTCCGGCGCCGTCGGACAATACATACTGGGATTCATCAATCCGGCAACGGCATATGGCGTCTTAGAGAAGATCAACAGCCGCCTAAGCCGGGCAGCAATCTTGAAAACCCGGGCTATCGCGACGGATAAGGTTGAGGCCAAAGTCACTTTGGAACCGGGTGTGGAGGAAAAACCTTACCAGTGCGCTAACCGAATGGGCGCGCTGGAGGCTCTGGCAAAACTTTCCACCAACAAATTAGCCAGCATCGAGCATCCCGTTTGCGTTCATAAGGGAGGCGACTGCTGCCTGTATGTCATTTCCTGGAAAAAAACTCCCGCCTTGATGTGGAAGCGCATTCGCAATTACACCTCTTTCATTGGACTGGTCCTTTGTATCCTGGCACTGAATTTCATACCGTCTGCCTATTGGGATGTTATGGTCCTTTCCTATGTTATTTTCCTAATAGGTTTGACGCTGCAAACCGAACATCTGGAAAAAAAGGAATTGTTATCCGCTATTAATACTCAGGCGGATGCGGCCGACCGCCTTCTGGATCAGATCAACAGCCGGTACAATGAAGCCCTTCTGATTCAGGAAATCGGCCAGGCTGCATCCATGGGCTCCGAGGTTGACAAGATCCTCAATCATATGATGAAATCGCTAATCGCAAGGCTGGATTTTGACCGGGGAATGATCATGCTGGCCAACGAGCAAAAAACCCTGCTCGTTTATTCGGTTAGCTATGGATACAACCCAAAAGATGAAACCTACCTGGCAAATATTAAATTTCATTTGGATAACCCGAATTCAAAAGGCGCGGCCGTTGAGGCCTTCAGAAAACAAAAACCTGTTTTGGTCAATGACGTATCGCTAATCGAGAAGGACCTGTCGCCAAGGACCCGTGATTTCATTCGCGACATGGGCTCGCAGTCCTTCATCTGTGTTCCTATCGTATACAAAGGGGAATCCATGGGGATCCTTATGGTGGATAACGTCCAGACGAAAAAGCCCCTGGGCCAGACAGAGATCAATCTTCTGATGGGCATCGCCCCTCAGATCGGCATGAGCATCAGGAATGCTGTCTCTTACCAGCAAACCAGGGAGAGCGAAGAGCTATACAGAACCATATTCGAAAGCACAGCCACCGCCAATATCATGATTGCTGAAGACTCGACCATTCTCATGGCAAATAACAATTTTGTTAGACTGTGCGGATATTCAAAAAAGGAACTGGAAGGAAAGATGAACTGGGAATCTTTCATCCACAAGGACGACCTGGGGAAAATGAAAATCTATCACAAGATGCGCAGGCAGCGTCACGGATCAGCGCCTCCCTCCTCCTATGAATTTCGCGCCGTAAGCCGGAATGGTGATGTTCTGGATCTGATGATGAGTGCAGCCATCATCCCTGATAAGCAAGAAAGTATTATTTCGATTGTCGATTTAAGCGGTAAGAAGAAGCTTGAGACGCAGCTCATGCAGTCACAGAAGATGGAGTCTATAGGACAATTGGCCGGAGGCGTCGCCCATGACTTCAACAACATGCTCAGTGTGATCATCGGGAATGCGGAAATAGCCCTGAACCGGATTAAAAACACCGATCCTGTTTATAAACCGCTTCAACAGATTATGAGCGCGGGGATGCGGTCCGCGGATTTGACGCGCCACCTGCTGGCTTTTGCCCGCAAGCAGACCGTTACCCCGAAAATTCTCAACCTCAATGATACAGTGGAAAGCATGCTCAAGATGCTGAGGCGTCTCATTGGTGAAGACATCAACCTTGTCTGGTTGCCAAACAAAATTATCTGGCCGGTGAAAATGGACCCCACCCAGATCGACCAGATCATGGCCAATTTGTGCGTCAATGCGCGGGATGCTATCAAGGGCGGGGGCAAGGTCACGATTGAAACGGGGGTTTCTTTCTTCGATGAAGCATACTGCGCTTATAACGCTGGTTTTGTCCCCGGTGATTATGTTCTTCTTTCAGTGAGCGACACCGGCTGCGGCATGAATAAGAAGATCATGGACAGCATTTTTGAGCCTTTCTTTACCACCAAGGAGGTTGGTCAGGGCACCGGATTGGGACTGTCTACAGTCTATGGTATCGTAAAACAGAACAAAGGTTTTATCAATGTCTATAGCGAACCTGGCCTCGGCACGACGTTCAAGATCTTTCTGCCCCGGTATGCGGGCGAGATGGCGCTGGCCCAGAAGGAAGATGCAGTGGAACCTCTCCTGCGGGGGAATGAGGTCATTCTGCTGGTCGAGGACGAGCCAGCCATCCTGGAAATGACCTCAATAATGCTGGAAAATCTTGGTTACACCGTACTGATCGCGGTCACGCCGGGTGAAGCGATCCGATTGGCCGGGGAGTATAACGCTCAAATCGATCTACTGTTGACAGACGTAGTCATGCCGGGGATGAACGGGCGGGATCTCGCTCAAAACATGATGCATTTCCATCCAGGCATCAAACTCCTTTTCATGTCCGGATACACAGCCGATATTATCGCACATCAGGATGTGCTGGACGATGGTGTGAATTTCATTCAAAAGCCGTTTTCGGCAAAGGGCCTGGCCGACAAAGTACGGGAGGCATTGAGCAGCAGCCATTGATTGTTTCTTCATTCGGTAATGTTCAGACACACTTTGGACCGCCAGAAAACCACACGTAAAATCGGGATCAACCAGCCCATTGAATTCAGAATGATTACATTGGCAACAATGCTCGTCATTCCCGCTTGTGCCCTTCAGGGTATGCATGCGGGAATCCAGGAATATCATGGATGTCGGATAACCTGATAACCTGAAGGTCACGCGAGGTCACATGTCAAGTCCGGCATGACGTTCTCTGACATATTTATTGCCGGAGTAATAAAACGATTTAAAATTTTGTGATCCGTCCCATATCCAGTTTTTCTATTCCTGCCGCGGAATTGACCAGGTGTTCCCTCAGTTTTATATCATATTGCATGGTAATGGCGATTTGTTCCATGATGGGGGATCCGCCGCCGTGATAAGATCCATAGGTCATAAACCCGGTGTTTGATGAACAGGTCACTTCCGCAAATAACAGCCAGAATTTCAATTGATCGGCTATAGGTATTTTGGGGTTCCGCTTGAGATATTTTTCCAGAAGCGGCTTCAATTCCGGATTGGCTAGATCGGCTTCATAGGGAAATGTTGAAGGCAGACCGCCGGCTATGTTGCAAAGCATTTCCTGCTCGTTGAAAACGGCCTCGCCGGACAGACATCTGCCCACGTTGGCATAAATGGAATGCGGAATATAACTGCCCGGGCCATAAGGCATCTGGCCTATGCCCGGAACATAAATTTCGGGCTTGCTTTTTGCAGAGGCTGTGAATCCGGCGGCATAACCCAGTTCGGTAACCATAATGATTTTGGACAGGATTTCCCTGACATGAGGGGCTTTGGATATCCCGTTGTGTCTGGCTGCAAGGGAGGCAAGCCCCAGCAGCATATCGCCGATGGCCGGTTTACAGCCCGAGTAACTGTGACGATGGAACAGGGCAAACAACATTGCCAATGCTCCGCCATGCATGTACTCGCCGCACAGGAAGACTCTTTCCCAGGGAACAAACACATCATCGAAAATAACGTAAGAATCCGTATATCCGATATCGGGATTCCCTGTTTTATAATGAGTTCTCTTGCGTATCTTGTGAATATGAACAACCTGTTTCACTCCATCGTAATCAGCCGGCACGGCAAATGCTACCGCGTATTGCTGTTCATCCGGCCCGAGAATTCTCGTGGGAACAACGACGATTTCATCAGCGATGGATGCTTCGGAAATATGCAGTTTGCAACCTCTGACCACGATGCCATCGCTCTTTTTTTCAACGACTCGCAGGTACATATCGGGATCGGTCTGTTCGGCCGGTCTCTTGAGACGCTCTCCCTTCATGTCGGTTTGGGCGCAGCAACCGGCCAGATCGTTTTTCTGAAAATTCTCCAGCCAGTTGAGAAAATTTTTGTGATACTGCGTACTGCCGTTGTTCTGTTTATCCGCCTCGAAACTTGCCGCGTTGACGGCATTAATCGCATCCGTTCCCATGCATCGCTGAATGCACATTCTGCCGGTCCTGCACAACGTACGCGTCATGTCCTGTTTGTTATGCAAATCCTGCGGGTTCTGATGAATGTGACAGAAGCGATTGATGGTTTCTCCTGTGAGATGTGATTTTACGGTGCACAAATCCCTGAGTTCTGGAATATGCGGGGCGTCGAAAGTAAAGCCCATGACATTTAAGGAGGGAAGCTGCTCTTCGTCATCCCGGTCAATTTTGCTGCCGTTGTAGTAAAGATTTCTTTTCATCTTCTTAAGACCTTCGATGTATTGTTCCCTGGTTCTCATCTTTGTCTCCTTTCGTGGCAGCAATTATATTGCCCTAAGATTTTTAAGATTGTTTTTTTATCGTCAGGCACTCCTGTTAAGAAACAATCGCCATCCTGCATAAAGCGATTCCGGGATAAGATCCAGGGCTCCGGATGCTTCAGCAACCGGCGTAAAACCGCATGCATCGCAGTTGATCCTGCCGCGGTTTTTGACGTAGCAGCCTTTCGCAATGGTACCGTCCGGATCGACGTTGATCAGTACATCATCATGGCATCGCCATTGATTGTCCATCATTGCCCGTAGTGTTCGTGCTGAATTCATAATGGGATAGCCCCGCTTTTTGAGGTCCAGCAGCTTCTCTATGGAGGCGTGGCGTTCACTCTTTGATAGGGCAAGGTCATCTTCCCCCTGATCGTAAGGATAGAAAAACTGGACGGTCATTCCCTTCACTGTGGGCATGCCCCGTACCCATTTTGCAAGAGGTTCCACATCCTGCCAGTTGCGGCTGTTCAATGTGCAATGAATGAAAACACTGGGGTGCCTTGTGGTCTCAAGGCTGGAACAAACGCGGTCAAAGGAATCACTCCTCAATTCATTTTGTGCTTTCCTCATGCCGTCAAGACTGACCCAGATGGTATTCGCAGCAATATCCAGCGGCAGGGTTCCGTTGGTTGTCACCGCGACCCGCAGAAAACGTTTGCGCGCGTAAGATACAAGATCATGAAGGCGATACGGGCCGTCGCGCCACAATAGGGGTTCTCCGCCCTCAAAAACAACCATGCGTGTGCCCAGACGTTGCAGGGACTCCAGCGCTCCGATTGCTGCATTCCAGGACATGTGAGAGTTTCCATTGCCCGCACGCAGATGAAAAGGGCAGGCCCGGCAGGCCAGGTTGCACCGGCAGGTAACCTTGAAGCTTGCCAGCAGGGGGACCCGGCGGCCCAGAATTTTTCTGTCAAAGAAGAACCGTGACAGATCCAGCGGCCATGGGAGTTGCATGGTCTTCAATTTTCCTTTTCCCTTTTCATGTAACACTGTCCGGTTTATGATATTTCTTCAATTCCCAGCGGATATTTCGACATAACCTCGCAGCCGTCCTTTGTGATGACGATGTCGTTCTCGTAACGGAAGCCGATGTTTTCCTCGGGGGCCGCATACTGCATCGCGCAGACGACCATTTCGTTTTCCTGATAAACGTGATCCTGGTCCGTCCAGTAGGGAAGGTCGGGATTGACAACGGCGCCGATCCTCCACTCATCACCGAAAAGACCGATCCCGTGTTCGCAGGCCGGTTGGATAAAATCACCGCAGCCGCGGGATTCCGCAAAGTCCATCATGAGGGCGGCCAAGGTTCCCGGCGTTGTGCCGGCGCGGTAATTGTCAATGACTTTCTGAACAATCGCGACAAAATTGTCCGCGTGCCAGCGCTGACGTTTTGTCGCCGGCCCGATCAGGTAGTTGTGCGAGTGGTCCCCCAGCGCGAGCTTGAACATCGCATGAAAATCCAGCATCAGCGGCTCACCGGCCATGATCTCCTTGGTGGTGGGAGGCGTGCAGGCACCCAGCGCTGGAAATTTCGTTGAGCCCCGCAAAATTCCACTCGGACACGCTGCCTGCCCTGCGCATGGCAAGGGCGGCGATGCCGGCAATCACCGTTTCCGTCATACCCTTGTAGCCGCCGTTTTCGAGCGCCGCCCGCGCCGCTTTGTGCCCTTCGTCAACAATCAGCGAAGCAGTGCGGAATCGTTCAATGGTGCCTTTGTCCTTAATCAGGGAAAGAGCGTCGATGATATCGTGTGAGTTCACCCATTCAAAACCGGGAAGCTCATTTTTAAAATGTGTATATTCCCAGTGCGACAGGTTCCCTTCCGCCGTGTAGGTGGAAATTCCGTCTTCGTAGCCCAGTCGCCCTTTTTGAATACCGAGCTCGTCCTTGATAAAATCCGTGATGGCTGAAACCTGGTCCATACCGCCCATCGGTCCGTAGGCCCGGACGTGGTCGCCATCCAGCCATGTTTCGTCGCCCACGCGCAGGGCGTCCACTACAAACGTAAAATAGGTGGGCTGACCTTCGGGCGGGATGATCAGGTAGCTTCTCCACGGGCAAAAGGTGTCCATGACAAAGCTCATTGTGCGGATGCGCGATCCTAAATAAACGTCAATGCCCCGCTTGTTCATTTCTTTCTGGATTGCCTTCACGCGTCCGGGATTGTCAATGTAATATTTATCGGTGGGATCCAATATTCTGGTCATATTTTTTTCTCCCTTCAATACTGAGTCGGAATTCGCGACAGAACTTTGTTCAGGCGGTCGGACACGGATGCCAGCTTGAGCGCTTTAGCCAGATTGCCCTTGAGTTTTAGCTTTCCGGTCATCAGGGCTTTTTGCGCGCCGAGTTCCGCGCGGGAAATTCTGGAAAATGTATCATAATCGCCGATGATTCGAAATTCAGCCTGGGGAGGCTCGCCCGTTCCCGTTTCCACGCGGGTGACCTTCCCGTCTTTGCATTCGAGAAAGAGAAATTGCTCCTCCCCGCCGGGGCAGTTTTTGTAAATGTTGGACATGGATGTGGTGACGTTGTTCATCTTTTCCGGTGGAAGTTCAGCCTGGAGCCTTTTAAACGCTTCGTCGCGCCATGACGGGCTCAGGTATGCGAGTAGATCGGACATATTGATTCCTCCTGTCTGGTTGGTTGGTTGGCCGGCCGGCCCGGATGGTGCCGGCCGGATGGTTTGTGTTTACAGGATGTTCCTCCTCTCAAAGAGGGATTATTGTTCAGTGACTATAGGATCAAAAGAAAGGTCTGTCAATACCATAAAAACCGCCGTCAGCCGGTCTCGGGTTGACATCAATATGGTGCTGTTGCTTATATTGGATTCGAAACGAACTGGTTTTTTTGATCTGTTGTTTTGATGAGAAAAACGCGTAATAATCATGAAAATGAATCATCACAATCGAT
>JAGFXG010000008.1 GCA_017860985.1 Deltaproteobacteria bacterium | reverse complement strand
AAGGATGTCTATAAAAAATTGATGGATGCGATCAACGAGGATAAAACCCTTGATGACGAAACGGCCAATGTTGTTGCCAATGCCATGAAGGAATGGGCCCTGGAAAAAGGCGCGACGCATTTTGCGCACTGGTTCCAGCCCATGACCGGCATCACCGCTGAAAAGCATGACGCTTTTGCCGATCCAAACGGTCCCGGAACTGTCATTGAACGCTTTTTCGGCAAGCAGCTGGTGCAGGGAGAACCAGACGCGTCGAGTTTCCCGTCCGGCGGAATCCGCGCGACATTTGAGGCACGAGGCTATACGGCCTGGGATATGTCTTCGCCCGCTTTTATAAAGCGAAACGGCATTTCCACAACGCTTTGCATCCCGACTGCTTTTATTTCCTATACAGGTCAGGTGCTGGATAAGAAAACACCGCTGTTGCGTTCGATCCGCGCTTTAAACAAAAGCGCCGTCAATATGCTAAAACTGCTTGGTGCGAAAAACGTTAAAAAAGTTCACGCAAATCTTGGACCCGAACAGGAATATTTTCTCATCGACATGGATTATTTCTATAAACGTCCGGATCTTGTTCTTGGCGGCCGTACGGTTGTCGGCGCACCTCCGGCCAAAGGTCAGGAGCTGGAAGATCAGTATTTCGGAAGCATCAAGGAACGTATCTCATCATACATGCATGACGTGGAAGAAGAACTCTACAAGCTCGGTATACCGGCGAAGACGCGTCACAATGAAGTTGCGCCCAGCCAGTACGAGATCGCGCCTGTTTACGAAGAGGCTAACCTGGCAATTGATCACAACCAGATGATTATGGAGACGCTTAAATATGTCGCCAAGAAGCACCGCCTGGCTGCGCTCCTGCACGAAAAACCGTTCGCCGGAATCAATGGTTCCGGCAAGCATGTGAACTGGTCGCTGTCCGATGATAAGGGGAATAACCTGCTCAATCCCGGCAGGACGCCGCAGGACAATATCCATTTCCTGGTATTTTTGATTGCTACGATCCGTGCCGTTTATAAACATGCGGATTTTCTCCGTGCCACTGTTGCATCATACGGCAATGACCATCGCCTGGGCGCTAATGAAGCACCTCCGGCAATCATTTCCGTGTTTTTGGGCGAGCGGCTTACACACATTCTGGAAAATATCGAAAAAGGCACAGTGGCCAAAGCGACGAACGCGGAAATCATTGATCTGGGTATTTCATCCCTGTCTCTGGTCAGCAAGGATTATACCGACCGAAACCGGACATCGCCGTTTGCCTTCACCGGCAATAAATTCGAATTCCGCGCAGTGGGGGCATCACAATCTATTTCCACACAGGTCATAGGCATTAACACGATCGTCGCGGAAAGCATCGATGAGATCGCGGAAAAAATCAAAGTCAAAGTTACGGGTTCAAAGAATATCAACCAGGCGGTTTTTGAAGTTTTAAAAGGTGAAATCGGGTATATCAAACCGATTCTTTTTAACGGCGACAACTATACAAAAGAGTGGGAGGCGGAAGCGAAAAAGAGGGGCCTGCCCAATGAAAAAACCTCGCCCGGTGCTTTCAAAGCATTTGTCACAGACAGGGCTCTGAATCTTTTTGAAAAATATCAGGTGCTCTCCAAAGAAGAGTTGAAATCGCGGTACCTTATTCATGTGGAGCGTTACATTAAGGATCTGGAAATCGAGGTCAAATGCCTCACCACCATCTGTATGACCCAGGTCATTCCGGCGGCAGTGGGCTATCAAAAGAAACTGGCCGGGGCGATTATCGACACCAAAGAGGTTCTCGGATCGGCTGCTGTGGTTTCTTCTCAAACAGAACTTCTGAAAAAGATTCTCGACCTCATCAATAATATTTATTCAACGGTAAAGGATATTCAGTTAAAAGTGGAAGCATCTTCCGCTCTGGATGACGAACCAAAAAAGGCAGAAATGCTTTGCAGCAAAGTCAAGCCGAAGATGGACGAATTGCGAGGCTACGTCGATGCCCTGGAAAATCTTGTGGATGACGAAACCTGGCCTTTGCCGAAGTTCTGGGAAATGTTGTTTATCTGCTGACGCCGGAGTGCATTCTTTGGCAGATGTGAGTCCCGATCCGTCGGGATCATCTCCGGATCGATGGAGTGGGAGTCAATCATGATATTGTTATCGCACGGGGTCAATCCTTTGGAAGGACTGACCCCGTGCGATCAATGAGTTATTTGCCCTTAAAATCGGCAGGTCTTCTTTCCAGGAAAGACATCATGGCTTCTTTCAAATCATCCGACATCAGTAATGCCGCGTTTTTCTGGACCGCCAGCGCCATGCCTTCATAGACGTTGACATAGCGGCTGAAATTGAGAACTTCCTTGGTGTATTTAATACCCAGCGGCGCATTGGCTGCAATCTGTGCTGCCAGTTTCTGCGCGGCAGCCATGAGCTGTTCCTGATCAGCATACACGTGACTGACCAGCCCCATCTTTTCCACATCGCGTGCGGAGTAGTTGGCCGCTGTATAGGCCATCTCGCGGGCGAAGCCCTGTCCGATGATCATTGGCAGGCGCTGGAGAACGCCCATGTCGGCAACCAGGCCGATGTTGGCTTCCTTTAGGCAAAAAACCGCGTCTTCCGTGCAGAGACGAATATCGCAGGCTGAGGCCATATCAAGCCCGCCCCCGATGCATTTGCCGTGGACTGCCGCAATGACCGGTTTGGGACATTCTTCGATAAAGTTGCAGCAGTCAAACAAAGGCTGGGACTTTCTGATCACGTCAAGGACAACCTTTATTTTATCACTTGCGCCTTCAGCCGCTTCTTTCAAATCCAGTCCGGCGCAGAAAATCCGGGCTTTGCTGCAGAAAATGATTGCGCGGACATCGTCATTTGCTCCCAGTTCGCGAAAAACACTCGCGATTTCCGAAGCAAACTCAAGGCTAAGGGCATTGAGTGCTTCCACCCGTGCCATCGCGACCGTGGCCACATGGTTTTCAATTTTCAGATCAATGTACTTGTATGTCATATATCCTCCTTAAGCGGATTATTTCAGTTTGACGGGCGACAAAATACGACAATCACAAGGATTTGTCTATGGTATTTCACTGCCGGTTGGAACATTCTTTAATGATTGCTTTTCTGCTTCAAGTATCTCTCCAAGCGGTTTAAGCCTTCTTTGATATTTTCCAGGGAGGTGGCATAGGAAAAGCGCAGAAACCCTTCACCGCCACTTCCGAAATCGATACCCGGGGTTACGCCGACTTTGGCTTCTTCGGTAATCCTGAAAGCTTCTTTATAGGAATCGGTGAAAAACTTACGGCCGTCGGCAAAGACATAAAACGCGCCGGTGGGCTCGACATGGATCATGAAGCCCATATCCTTCAGCCGGTCAATCATATAGCGGCGGCGTTCATCATAGGTCTTCACCATCCCGGCAACATCGTCCCGGGATTGAGTCAGCGCGGCAATTCCCGCCCACTGGATGAAGGCGTTGGCCGAGATCATGAAATTCTGATGAATCCGCTGCATGACTGCACTGAACTTTTTAGGGAAAATCAGATACCCTAGGCGCCAGCCGGTCATGGCGTAGAGCTTGGAAAAACCGTTTATCACAAAAGCCCTGTCCGTAAACTCCAGAATGGAATGCGCCCGGTCTTTATAAACCAGCCCGTGATAGATTTCGTCGGAGATTATATACTGCCCGTCGAACCGGGCGATATCCTTCAGCTGGTCCGGGGTCATCACAATGCCGGTCGGATTGCAGGGAGAATTAATGATGATTCCCCTGGTCCGCCTCGTAAGTTTCTTTTGAATATCCTTGTGACGGTATTGAAATCCCTCTTCCGGGTACGTTTGAATCTCTTTTATTTTCGCGCCCGCAGCAAGAATGAAATTCTGATAACAGGGATAACGGGGGTTGGAAACAATCACTTCGTCCCCGTGATCGATAATGGCAAGCATCGCAAAAAGCAGTACCGGTGATGTTCCGGTTGAAATCATGACCTGATCGGGCGTAATTGTTACGCCGTATTCCTTAAAATAGTGATCGCAGATGGCCTGACGAAGTTCAAGAAGCCCAAGGGCATGCGTGTAGCGGGTTTTGTCGTTTTGAAGAGCAGCAATGGCTGCATCGGATATGACTTTAGGCGTGGGAAAATCCGGTTCACCGACTTCCAGATGGATAACGTGTTCGCCTTTGCGTTCCAGTTCCTCGGCTTTAGCCATGACATCCATGACAATAAAGGACGTAAACTCAGAAGCTCTTTTTGAAATCATTGGGACCCCTTTGGGAATCATTCAGCACAGAAAGGTGTTTTTCTGCTTCGCAAGCTTTTATGGTGATTTGAAGAATTTTTCAACTCCTTTTAGAATATTGCAGCGAGCTTAGCTGAAGCGGCGAAAAAAAGTCGGGGGAAAGGTGTTTTCTGATGAGAGGGTCAGTCCTCCCGATGACGACGATTCATCGGGAGGACGGAGATGAATTATTTCTTTTCTTCCTTGATGCCGGCGATATTTTTCGCCAAATTCTTTTTTTGCTCCAGGTTGCCCTGGCGGGCAATCATGATTCTCTGGGCCTGTGGTGAGCCGGCGCCGTGCATGGATTCGGTGCGGTACCCGACCGCCGCCGTTCCCAGTGTCAGATTTTCAACCAGGCGCATGACGCGCGCCCGGTCTTCGCAGGATACATTGGCCGTGCCTTTCAGGTATTTTTCCAGAACCTTGCCGATTTCGGGATTTTTGAAATCCTTTTCGGAGGCCATGGTGACCATCATGCCGCCGGCTATGTCTTCGGCCAGGCGGGCGATTTCGTAGGGGAATCGTGTAACGTTCTGCTTGCAGACATTGGCCAGCAGCAGATCGATCAGATAGGTGCCGGAAGCCGTTTTGCATCCCTGCGCCGAACAGGCGATCCCGCAGGAAAACAGGGTTTCATTGAGATGCGTCATTTCAATGAGCTTGTCCTTGACATGCGAAGCTTTGGCCGCTCCGTTGTAGTCCGCGGCAAGCGCCGCCGCCCCGATCAGGACATCACCCACGCCGACCTTGCAGCCGCCGTAGCTCTGGCGGTGATAACCGGCGAAGCGTTCGACCAGCATACCGCTGAACTCATACTCGCCGCACATCAATACGTTTTCCCAGGGGATGAACACATTGTCGAAAACCATCAGGGCTTCATGACCGCCAAACCGGGCGTTGCCGACGTCGATAGTGCCGCCTTCCATTTTTCGGGTATCACAGGACTGACGCCCGTAAATGTAATAAACGCCTTTTTCATCCGCGGGGCAGACAAATGATACGGCGTAATCCGCATCATCCTTGCCCATGGCAATAGTCGGCATGACCAGAATCCAGTGTGAATTGACGGCACCGGTCTGGTGGGCTTTCGCACCACGCACCACGATGCCTTGATCGTTTTTTTCGACTATGCGCACATACATGTCCGGGTCGGCCTGCTGGTGGGGGGCCAAGCCCCGGTCACCTTTAACGTCGGTCATGGCTCCGTCAACAACGAGGTCTTCGTCCTGAACCATTTTCAGAAACTTGATGAACCGTTCATGATATTTTGTGCCAAGCTTCTGGTCCATTTCAAAGGTTGTGCTGTCCACCGCGTTCATGGCATCCATGCCGACACACCGTTGAAAACAGGATGCCGTTTTCTGCCCCAGAAGACGCTGCATTTTGACTTTTTTAACCAGATCTTCGGTGCTCTGATGCAGATGCGTGAATCGATTGATTTTGATTCCGGTAAGGTGGGATTTGGCTGTCATCAGATCTTCATGTTCCGGCTTTTGTGCCAATTCATACGTCATTTTAACTGCGTTCATTGACGGACGGATGATGGGATGCTCCACCCAGTTTTTCACGAGTTCCCCCATGAGGTAAATTTTAAAATTCATTTTTCGCAGACTGTCTTCGTATTGCTCGGGCGTTTTAAGGGCCATGATGAGTCCTCCTGGCATTTTATTTAAATGGAACCGCAAAGTCTAGATGCTAATGTTTATAATGTGATGATGAATCCCCTGATGTCAATTAGCGGAATGCGGAACAGCCCCGATCAGGTGCCGTTCCGTTTTTCCATTATTGATAATCAAATTTTTACAGCATTTCCACGATAAATGCGTGACCGGGACCACCGCTGGCGCAAAGGGCCGCGCAGCCGAATTTTTTGCCGCGTCGCTTGAGTTCATTCATCATGGTGATAATCAACCGCGCGCCGGTGGCGCCTACGGGATGTCCCATGCTGATGCCGGAGCCTACCGCGTTGATTTTATCCAGAGGAACTTTCAGCTCGCGGTTGCAGCCGATCACCTGTGCTGCAAAGGCTTCGTTGAATTCAAAATAATCGATGTCCTCCAGTTTCATTTTGGCAAATTTCAAAGCATTTTTTACGGCCGGGACAACGCCCATGCCCATGATGCGGGGCTCCACGGAACCCGGAGCCGATGCGACAACGCGCGCAATCGGGGTTACACCCAGTTCTTTTGCCTTTTGGGCTTCCATCATGATCATGCAGGACCCCGCGTCGTTAAGACCCGAAGCGTTGCCGGCGGTGACGGTGCCGTCTTTCTTAAAAGCGGGTTTGAGTTTGCCCAGGGATTCCATAGACGTATCGGCCCGGGGATGTTCATCGGTTTCGAACAGGACCGGGCCCTTTTTGGTTTTAATCTCCACCGGGACGATTTCATCCTTAAACCAGCCTTTTTCAATGGCTGTGCAGGCACGCTGATGACTCATGAGCGCCCACTCATCCTGCTCCTGGCGGGAAATTTTATACAGGTCGGCAATGTTGTCAGCTGTGACGCCCATGTGATAACCCAGCAGTGCGTCGACCAGGCCGCCGATCATCAGGCTGTCCTGAATCTTTTCGCCGTCGCTCAATCGATAGCCTTTGCGGGCGCCGAAAAGCAGATAGGGGGCGTTGCTCATGCTTTCAATGCCGACTGCGGCTCCAATGTCAATTTTGCCCAGCATGATTTCCTGTGCCAGTAATTCGGAGGCGCGCATGGAAGAGGGGCACTGCTGATGCACCGTGAAAGCAAAAGATTCCACAGGCAATTCCGCGCCCAGAGCAATATGGCGGGCGCTGTTTCCCGGTGCGCCCGCCTGGTTACACTGGCCCGCGACCACTTCCTGAACCAGATTCTTTTCAATGCCGGCTTTGGCAATGGCGGCATTTAATGCCGCCACGCCTAATTGCACGGGAGTCATGTTTGAAAGCGACCCCATATAATCACCGATCGCTGTCCTGGCTCCGCTTACTATAACGACTTCTCTTAACATTGCCAGATTCTCCTTGTTTGATAATATTTATTCTTCCGGGTGAACATCAGAAAAAGCATACACATCGTTCTTTACATTGAATTCTCGTAAACAAAACCCCCGTCTCGATTCCTCCGGCCGGGGGCGTTGTTTACGACACCTGTAATAAAATTTTACCGATCAAATAAACGTTTGATCAATTAATGGGTACCCAGCGGATCATTTCCGGTTCAGCGGACTTGCTCATCTTCTTGTATCTGTCAAATTCCGCCTGTGTTTTCGGGAATGCCAGGATGTAATCGACTTTGGTGAATTTACCGTTTTTCACCTGCTGCATGATGAGACCGCAGTACATGAACCCATTGTCGTTCATGGCAAATAACTCATTGGGCACTGTGTCACCGAGAGTCGGCAAAGCTTTGGGCATATTGTACCGGACCACCTTGGCATCCATTGACTGAGAAATGTTAATGGAGCGGGCCAGTACCTTCATCATATTGTAGTTCAGTACGCATTCAGCGTTCATATCTCTTTTGTAGGCTGCTTTATATTTAGCGGCAAATGCAGGTACGGCAGGCAAGGGCAAATCCTTAAGTGCGCCGGTGCTGATCATACCTTCCAGCATATTCATGTTTTTAATGACTTTCGCAATGTAATCCGGCTTGGCCTGGTCAATTACAACGAATCCACCCTTGAAACCCATGGCTCTGGCCTGCTCAATCACAAGAACGGTTGGAGCAGAAGGACCACCAATCAGCAGGAAATCTGGTTTCTTGGCCAAGGCGGCGGCCAGCTGCGTTGAATAATCCGTTTCCGTGTAATAGTTTGCCGGGAAGTCGCCGACGATGCGCCCTCCCTTGGAGACCCAAATCTGATGAAATGCATTTCGCCAGGCATCGCCGTAACCGCCCATGGTGACGACCATTGCGCAGTTTCGGTAGCCTTTTCGCAATGCCTGATCAGCCATCAGTTGCGCATAAGTCACAAAATTTGGAACGGCTGTAACAATCATCGGATGACCCTTGTCCATAATGGTATGAATACTTGTGTAGGCCATGATGAGGAAATTGTACTGAGGAATCCCCATAATGGATGCCGTTGTAGTGATCATGGGATTGAAAACCGCGATGGCCTTATTCTGGTTGACCAACCGCAAGGCGTTGTTTTTAGCCAGGGTCGGATCAGCACGATCATCCAGTTTTTCCAGCTTATAGGTGTACTTTTTGCCACTGATCGTTACACCTCCCGCGGCATTGAGTTCTTTCACGGCCATGTCTACACCGTTGGCGCAATCCTGGCCATACTCCGCACCCGGGCCGCTCAAAGGACCGGTGTAACCGATTACAATCTCTTCCGCCGACGCAGCTGCGGACCACGCGATTAATGAAAATACAAACATTGAACACAGAAACCATTTCCACTTCTTCATTGTCGGATCCTCCTTTTACTGGTTATGATCATATTGAAACGACGTTTTGTTTTTACGTTTATTAATGTCATTATGATATGTATCGGTTGGGCTTCTTAATGCCTGTCTCCATCCCATCTTAAAAATATTTCATACAACGAGCGATGTAAACTCTTTATCTGCTACTTACGCTCAAGAATTGCATCTGTCAACAAAAAATATGGTTCTGCCTGTTTTGGACTGCGGGTCAGCCGTGTGAAAATTATATGTTAGGGGCATTTCAAGATACCGATTTATCCAGAGATTTTTCAGCCTGGGGAGCTAATCATCCTGACAGGAATGGTATGAAGCATTGTCCAGCCGTTTAGATGCCTGATTTTTCTTGACTTCGTCCATCCGATGCTGTTAATTTTTGCAAACTTGTCTAAAAACGCTACGCTGGTTTAGCTAATCATATCGTAGGGTCACTATCAATTTAAGGAGACATTGCTATGGAAATCAAGAAGGTTTGTGTTTTAGGTGCCGGCTTAATGGGTAACGGCATCGCCCAGGTTTGTGCGCTGGCGGGTTATGACGTCGCTTTGCGTGACATTGAACAACGATTCGTCGATGGCGGCATGAAAACGATTCAGAAGAACCTTGTCCGTGATGTGGAAAAAGGCAAAATGACACAGGCGCACATGGATACCGTACTGGCCCGTATCAAGCCTACCCTGGATTTGAAGGAAGCCGCAGCGGACGCGGACATCGTTGTCGAAGTTGTGATCGAAGTGATGGACGTCAAGAAAAAAGTGTACGCGGAACTGGAAGAAATTGTTCCCGCGCATTGCCTGTTTTTTACCAATACATCGGGGCTGAGCATTACCGAAATGGCTGCCATTACGAAAAGACCGGACCGCTTTATCGGTACGCACTTTTTCAATCCTGTGCCGGTCATGAAACTTCTGGAAATCATCCGCGGGCATCAAACATCCGATGAAACTCTGCAGACTGCACGCGAGTGGGGCACAAAGATCGGCAAGGATGTTATTGTTGTAAAAGAGGCCCCCGCATTTGTCGTGAACAGAATTCTCTGCACAATGCTCAACGAAGCCTTCTTTGTCCTGGATGAAGGGCTGGCAACCGCTGAGGATATTGATAAAGGCATGGTGCTGGGATGTAACCATCCAATCGGGCCGCTGGCGCTGGCTGATCTTGTGGGAAATGAAACATTGCTCCGCGTCATCGAAGGACTGCACAGGGAACTGGGCGATAAATACCGCCCCGCGCCGATTTTAAGAAAACTGGTCCGCGCCGGAAATTTCGGGCGCAAAACAGGCAAAGGGGTTTACGACTACAGCAAGAAATAATATCTGTTTCATGTGCATGCAAATCTTTTTCAAAGCCCGCGTCACGGTATGCTGAATATTAAAAAATTAAGGGAGAACCGTTATGGATTTTGAACTTACCGAAGAGATGAAGATGTTGAAAGAGATGGCTTATAAATTTGCCGTGGCGGAAGTCGGTCCGGTCTCGCAGGAGTGCGACGAGCATGAAAAATATACGCCGGACATCCGAAAAAAAGCCGCCGCAAACGGACTGGTCGGAGCATGGATCCCTGAAGCCTACGGCGGTTCCGGCGCAGGCATTTTAGGCAATACCATCATCACGGAGGAAATATCAAAGGTCGATATGGGAATCGGCCTGAACATTGTTGCATCAGGTTTCGGCTGTGAATCTATTCTTAATTACGGTACGGAAGAGCAGAAGAACATGTATCTGCCACCGATATGCAGCGGTGAAAAAGTCTGTGCCGGTGCCTATACTGAACCGAATGCCGGAACGGATGTTTCCGGCTATAAAGCACGGGCGGTAAAAGATGGCGGCGACTATGTGATCAATGGCAATAAAATGTTTATCACCAACGGCACGGTGTGCGATTTTATGGTGGCCCAGTGCATCACCAATCCGGAAGAAAAAAAGCATAACAGCTTCAGCCTGATTATCATTCCGGCGGATGCTCCGGGTGTGACGCGCAATAAAATCCATGGGAAAATGGGCATTCGAGCAAGCGATACCGCTGAAATCGCGCTGGAAGATGTCCGGGTTCCACAATCCAATCTGGTGGGGAAAGAAGGACACGGTTTCCGCCAGCTCATGCATTTTTTTGATATCACCCGCGTTATGGTCTCCGGTCAGGCACTGGGAATTTCGGAAGCCTGTCTCGAAACCAGCATCAAATATGTCAGGGAAAGAACGGCTTTCGGCGTTCCGTTGGGGTCCTATCAGATCACTCAGATGAAACTCACGGAAATGGCGATCCGTATTGAAGCGCTGCGCGGGCTGGTTTACAAGGCAGCCTGGCTGATCGACCAGGGGAAACCGGATTATACCCTGGCCGCCATGGCCAAGTTCTACGGAGGACAGACTGCTGTTTTTTGCGCGAATTATGCCGTGGAGCTGCACGGTGGTTACGGCTATATTGAGGAATATCCAGTGCAGAAATGGTATCGGGACGCAAAAATTCTGGAACTCTATGAAGGAACAAAGGAAGCCGAAATCATGACGATCGGGCGGGCATTGCAGGCAAGGTAAAATAATTCAGGGAACGGTTTTGGAGTCCGGTAAGCACAGGATATAAACCGTTCCCTGAATTTGTTTTAAACGAATTTCATCATAATCGGTGCCGGTTAATGTTTTTATTCGGCTGCTTTCGGTCTGCTGCTTTCAGCACGTTCCAGAAGTTCAGTCATATTTTTGTCCTTTTTGAGAAGACCTTTCACATAGGACTTGGCGGTTTTCTTTTTCTTATCAAGTAAATGGATATCCGCCCCTCTTTCCAGCAAAATCTCTACTTTGGGAATGGAATTGCTTTTCACGGCAAGCATAAGAGGAGTGGTTCCTTTCTTATCAGCGGCATTTACGTCGGAGCCTTTGTCGATCAACACTTTGACAACATCGGGAGTTCCGGACATGCATGCATAATGTAAACTTGTATAACCGTCCTTTTCACTCTTGTGATGGACATCCGCTCCTTTTTGAATGAGATCCTCGATGACCGAAGGCTCTGCATTCTTACATGCAGCTGCCATTTGCAACGCAGAATAGCCATAGGAATCTTTTGCAGTTGCATTGGCTCCCTTTGCTAATAAAATTTTCGCTGTCTCAAATTGACACTCATACAACGACCAGAATAATGGCGTTGAGCTCCAGACTGCTTCGTTGGGCTCGTCAACTTTAGCCCCCTCATTGAGATACTTGTACGTCATGGGGACATCACCATATCTGGCCGATGCAATCAATGATGTCTTTGTACAACCGGTAAGTTGCAGAATAAATAACGCAAGCGCGATGAAACCGAACAACTTGAAGAGTTTAGACTTATGGATCATCATTTTCCCTCCTGGCTAAACTTGATTACTTAAGGATAAGTATCTCTGTTTCATAATAAATCTTTCAGTAGATTTTCGCCATTTTTCTTTGCCTGTCAATATAAATTATCGTCTTCGGCTGTCTGACTCTTGGAAAAATGTTCCACCTGTCAGGACAGGGTTTCATCAGTTTTCTACTCTCCGCAGATGATAACGGCTTAACGGGTTTTTCAATGTTCCTTCACATGAGGATACTTTCCTATAAATTCATTATACTCTGACGATATTCGTGCATCATGGGGCTCATTCTTCCTGAGCAATGCGAGAGTCTCAAACGCCTTGTTGATATGGTTTCTCTTGAGATGTATTCGAAACATTCCCAGATAGGCGTATTTGTCGTAACCCGCCGCCACGGTTATCTGATAACTTGTTTCCGCGTTGTCCAGATCATTCATGCTCAGATAGCAATCGCCTATCCTGGTCATGGCGCTTGCCCGATTCATTCCGTATTTTTGCGCATTGTTCCATGCATGAATGGCGGCTTCATACTTCCTCATTCCCCTGAAACAATCTGCTTTGCCGTTCCATGCGTGAGAGTTCTTCGGGTTTTCGGCAAGCACTGCATCGTAGAGCTCAATGGCTTTTACATAATTCCCTGTTTTTCTGTATATGTTGGCGGCCGAGGTTGTGGCGAAAGTTACATAATCAGCATGAGAAAAAAGTTTCTTAAAATAAAAAAGCGCTTCCTCGTCGTTTCCCATTTTTTCACAAACATTTCCAAGGCCCATGAGAGCAAAAGGATCTTGAGGACGAAGTTCCAACGCAAGGAGATAGTATTTTTTTGAACCCGGGAGGTCATCTTTTCTTCTGAGCGCATCTCCCACTCTGGTTATGATTTTATAATCACCAGGATTGAATGACAGATATTTAAGCCATGATTTCAATGCATTGTCCATGTCCTTAAGGCCCCGGTAAGAGTCTCCGGCACCCGCAAGGGCATAGAGATTATTGCCATCAAGATCAAGGCAGCGCTCATAGTAGCGCAGGGATTCTTTAAACTGCTTTGTTTTGCATTTGAGATTCCCGATGCCTGCAAGGGCATGCACATTGTCCGGATCCAGCTCAAGAATCTCAAGGTATTTTGCCTCGGCTTCTCTGAACCTGCCTTCTTTCCTCAGATTATGGGCAGTCTTTGCCAGATTTTTTGCTTCTTTATTGTATTCAGAATCAGTCATAAAAGAATCGAAAAGAACTTTCTTTTTTCACAGAGTATAAGAAACGAAGCCTCGTATGTCAACGGTAAACGGGTCCCAACCGGAGCGCTGTCGATGTTTACCATGAAAAGAATGGATATTCATTACGGATTGAAAGAAAATATGTCCTCAACAATGCTGATCATTCCTTTACAGTTAGAGATGGTGGCAGATAGAAGATTACGATTATTCATCC
>JAGFXG010000118.1 GCA_017860985.1 Deltaproteobacteria bacterium | reverse complement strand
TACTGCAGTAATCGCCTTTGCAGTAATGGAGATGATAGTCCCTGCCCATCATGTTGGCAATAATGTCAGAGGACAGCCCTGCTGCGTTGATAACTATCGCGGAAAGAAAATCAAAGTCGGCGCCTCTATTGTTTACGGCAAAGATCCGCCAGTTACCTGATTCCCTTTCGATTCCCTTTACCTTTGTTCGACTTACAAGCTTGGCCCCCTTGTTCAGTGCCTGAATTAGAAAATATTCCATCAGATGATGAGAACTGATAATGCCCGTATCAGGTGAGTATAGTGCAACCAGAGCCTTCACATGAGGTTCCATTTGTGTGACTTGTTGCATACTGAGAAGAGAAAGGGCTGTCACACCGTTACGACGTCCTGTCCATTCGAGCTTTTCAATCTCATCATTTTCTTCGGGACTCGTTGCAACAATCAACTTGCCGGTCTTTTGATGGGGAATACCGTTTTGCGTGGCAATTTCGTACAGAAGATGTCTGCCTTCAACGCAAAGCCCGGCTTTCAGCGATCCTTCCGGATAATAAATGCCTGCGTGAATGACCTCACTGTTGCGCGAACTGATTCCACCTCCGTGCGAATCATTTTTTTCCAGGATGAAAACGCTTAAATCATGTCTCGCCAATTGGGCAGCAATCGCCAAGCCAACGACACCTGCCCCGATGATTGTTATATCAGTTTTTTCCATAACGTATTACCTGCATCTTGCACGTCATAATAAAAATATCAAATAAGCCATTTGGGGTTCCTATTCTATAAAGGGATACGAGAGTACCCCAAAAACAGAGAGGTACCCATGACCTTACCAGAGATCATAAAAAAAATCACACCAGAGGTTAGCAACAGGTTAAACATTCTAAAAATAATTGATTGGTTGTTACTAGATAACTACTTGAAT
Source organism: Deltaproteobacteria bacterium (assembly GCA_017860985.1). Taxonomy (GTDB): domain Bacteria; phylum Desulfobacterota; class Syntrophia; order Syntrophales; family Smithellaceae; genus UBA8904. The sequence continues at coordinate 4,398 of JAGFXG010000118.1, read as the reverse complement.
TTACTGGAGCCGATGACCAGAATCGAACTGGTGACCTACTGATTACGAATCAGTTGCTCTACCGGCTGAGCTACATCGGCGTCCATCAGGAGTTTTGGTACTTATATGATGGGGTTTAAGTTGTCAATATCAATCTGTTGCAGCCTTAATGATTGACTTCTCCCTCATTTTCCTTTAGCTTCCGCGGATACAGCAGGTGAATATGGGAACCAAGATGATTCTTTTTCTTTTAACCTTTTTATTTCTCTATGGCGGGATTAATTTTTATTTCTTTTTCCGGGCCAGAAGCGTTCTGCACTTTACCGGTTTACTGCAGGGATTGATTCTGATTCTCATTCTCCTGCTGATTATAGCGCCGGTTCTCGTGCGGGTTGCCGAATCCTTTCATCTCGAACCGCTGGCCCGGGCAATTGCCTGTATCGGCTATATCTGGATGGCTTTTGTCTTTTTTTTCTTCTTTCTAAGTGTGTCACTGGAACTCATTCGGGGGGTCCACAAGCTGATCGATCCTTCGGCAGGCACTGTCACGCTCAAAATGCTCACGTTCTGGCTGTCGGCTTTTTTATCCTTTGTTCTGGTTGTCTACGGCTATATCGATGCCGGAAGAATCCGCGTCAAACACCTGGAAATCAAAACACAGCAGGTACTGCCTGAAAACGGCAAACTGCGTATCGTTCAGATATCCGATGTCCACGTGGGCATCATCATCCGGGGAGACAGCCTTAAACCGATGCTGGAATCCGTAAAACAGGCCAATCCCGATATCCTGGTTTCAACGGGTGATCTGCTGGACGGTGAACTTGACAACATCATGCAGGATGCCGCCCAATTTGCAGCAATTAAAGCCAAATACGGCAAGTTCGCGGTGCTGGGCAACCATGAATACTATGCGGGGCTCGATCGTTCCCTGGCGTTTACCAAAGCCGCCGGATTCGATCTGCTGCGGGATGAAGTCCGGCAAACAGCCGGCATAACCATCTTTGGAGAAGATGACATCACCGGCCGCCGATCAGGCAACGCCATTGAAAAAGAATCCTTTAAAAAGGCCATGTCTGAGAAGCAAGATGGGTTTGTCCTGCTGCTGAAGCATCAGCCTCACATTAATCCGGGAGCCAATTTCAATTTACAGATTTCCGGTCACACACACGGAGGCCAGCTTTTTCCTTTCGGACTGCTCGTGAAAATCTATTTCCCGAAGATATACGGTTTGCACACGCTGGGTGAAAGCAAACTGCTGTATATAAGCCGCGGCACCGGTACCTGGGGCCCGCCCGTGCGCGTTTTCGCCCCGCCGGAAATCACCGTGATTGATTTGATCGGCAAGCAATGATGAATACGACAGGACCCTTCCGGGCACGGAATTCAGATCAAACCGGCTTATCTTCTCTTCATCGGTCCTGAACGGCTATTTGACTCATCACCATCATAAATTGAACCGGGGGTAATCAACCATGAAACACCCTTATGTGCACGGTTATCATCCAAGAGAAAATGTTCGCTTACAGGACCAGGCATCCACTCTGGTTGAACTGCTGCATGGCGATACGGTGTATCCTGCGGGAAGCCGTGTTCTCGAAGCAGGCTGCGGTGTGGCCGCGCAAACGGTTGCTCTCGCCAAAAACAGCCCGGATACCCTGATCACGTCCGTGGACATATCGGAAGTCTCCATAGCCGAGGCAAGAAAAAAAGCCACCGATGCAGGCCTGGCAAACGTGCAGTTCCAGCAGGCTGATATCTTTAACCTGCCCTTTGCGGCGGAATTCTTTGATCATGTCTTTATCTGTTTTGTCCTGGAGCACCTTTCACGACCTGAAGAGGCTCTCGTTGCCCTGAAGCGTGTGCTCAAGAAAGGTGGAACCATCACGGTCATTGAGGGAGATCACGGATCCGCCTATTTCTATCCGGACAGCCATGCGGCACACAAGGCGATACAGTGTCAGGTTGAATTGCAAAAACGGGCCGGAGGCAATGCCATGATTGGACGATCGCTATCCCCCCTGTTGCGCAGGGCGGGTTTTAACACGGTTCATGTCTCTCCGCGGATGGTTTACGTCGATTCCGGAAAACCTGACTTTGTGGACGGTTTCACGAAGAAAACGTTCACCGCCATGATCGAAGGCGTGCGCGATTCAGCCCTTGGGGCCGGTCTCATTGAGCAGGAGATATTCGATCAGGGAATAAGGGACCTGTACAGAACCGCCGAAGATGACGGCGTCTTTTGCTATACTTTTTTCAAAGCTGTCGGCAAAAAGCCTCTGGTATAGTATTTACTTTTGAAATCGATGTGAAAATAAAAAACGCGGCCCGGTCTTTGGACCAGACCGCGTCCGGATGAATTATCCCTGAAGGGCGTTAACTTTTCTGGTTAAGCGCGAAATTTTGCGGGAGGCATTTTTCTTGTGGATCAGGCCTTTTGCCGCAGCTTTGGCCAGAGAGGGAACGGTTACCTTGAGAGCACTCACTGAATTCTCTTTATTCTTACTTTCCACGGCTGCCAGAACTGATTTAACCCTGGTTTTTATCGCGGATTTGGCAGCGACATTTCGCTCCCTGCGGACCTTGCTTTGACGATCGCGTTTCTCTGCTGATTTGTGTGTTGCCAAAAGTATTTCCTCCTGAACATCTTTTTTATTAAGGTTTGCGTGTTTAACGCAATTATTTCAGGCTGTCAAGCGTAATTTGCCAGGCAAATCAGCGGCTAATCCCTAAAATATCCCTGCAAATGATTATCTTGACAAAATAAAGAGTTAGATCTAGTAACACCCTAATTCAAAACATCTCTAAACTTTTTTTACGACATTGTAAATAAGAAAACTTATCGAAAACTTCATAAAAAGCCAGGGAGGAAGCTATGAGTGAAACGATGAGCAGGACAGGTATGGGGTGGCTGCCGGATTATCCCGATTTCCGCGACCACACGATAAACCACGATCAAATATCGGACAAACTTAAAAAGTACGGGCAGAAAGATTCCATCAAAGACATGCTGAAAAAAACAGCGGTCGCCAGAACAGCCAAAACTCTGCCAGTCCGCTTCGATTTGCGGGAGTGGTTCTCCCCCGTGGAAGACCAGGGATCGCTGGGTTCATGCACAGCCAATGTCGGAGTGGGCCTGGTGGAATATTTCGAAAAAAGGGCCGGCGGAAAACACATCGACGCCTCACGCCTTTTTCTCTACAAGGCATCGCGCAATATGGAGCATTTCAAGGGTGACACCGGATCGTTCCTGCGCACAACGATGAGTGCGATGGTTCTTTTCGGCGTCCCTCCGGAAGAATACTGGCCATACAACATTGAAGACTACGACACAGAACCGACAGCCTTCTGCTACGCCTTTGCCCAGAATTATCAGGCCATCAATTATTACCGGCTCGATCCGCCGGAAACCGGGAAAGCCGTGCTGTTGAAAAGAATCAAAAGCAATCTGGCCGCCGGTCTGCCGTCCATGTTCGGCTTTACCGTTTTCAGTTCGTACATTCAGGCAAATACGTCAGGCCGGATCCCTTACCCGACAGAGAGAGAAAAAAGTGTCGGAGGGCATGCCGTTATCGCAGCAGGGTATGATGATAAAATTAAAATAAAGAACACTGACTCCGGAGCCAAAGAAACCACAGGCGCACTGCTGATTCGAAATTCCTGGGGAAAAACCTGGGGAGAGGATGGCTACGGCTGGCTTCCCTACGACTACGTATTAAAAGGTCTCGCTGTCGACTGGTGGTCGCTTCTGAAAAACGAATGGGTGGACACGGGAAATTTCAAATAGAGACTTTTAGACTGAAGGCTTTTAGGTTTATACTGAAAAGACAGGAAACAGGTCGTAAGGCCTGTCTCCTGTCTTTTTGATTGAGTTAGTCTTCAAAATACTCGTTCTTCATCGTGACGGTCAGGCCGTCGCCGGACAGCAGGCGGATCGCCAGGCCTTCAATCTTCGGCAGTTCATACCCGAAGAAATAACGACAGGCGGTCATTTTACCGTTGTAGAAATTCACGTCGGATTCACCGGGATTCTTCTGCAGCGCCTTTCTGGCGCAGACGGCCTGCCTGAGCCACTGCCAGGCAATGGCGATAATGCCGAAGAATTCCAGATACAAGGTGGCATCAGCCAGAAACATTTCCGGCCCTTCCTTGGCGGCAATCCCGAACAGATGAGCGGTAACGTTTTCAAGCTGCCCGACGGACGATTGAAGCTTATCGGCAAACGGCTTCAATTCCATATCGTCTTGTGCCTCCCTGATGGCCTTGCGTACTTCCGCCAGGTAAAGCTGCGCGGCCTTACCCTTCTTCATCATCATCTTTCTGCCCAGCAGGTCCATGCCCTGGATGCCGGTGGTTCCCTCGTGAATGGGGTGAATGCGCACGTCGCGGTAAAGCTGCTCGAGGGGAAACTCCTCGCAGAAT
>JAGFXG010000117.1 GCA_017860985.1 Deltaproteobacteria bacterium | reverse complement strand
CTCTCTGGGCAGTCAGTGCCTCGTAGACATCGGCAATGCGAAGAATTTTCCCGATAAGACTCAGTTTATCCATAAAGATCGTCCTGGGATAGCCGCTCATGTCAGGATTCAGGTGGTGCTCAAAAGGACCGAGGATAATCCTCGATCGCAATTTATGAGGCGCATTCAGCCGGAGAATTTTCCTGACACCGATCAGAGGATGTGCTTTCATCTCATCCCATTCCCCCGTGCTGAGCTCTCCCTGCTTATGGAGAACATCCTTCGAAACGCCCACTTTTCCCAAATCGTGCAAAAGCCCGCAGACGGAAAGATACTCGAGTGAAATATCTGACATGTTTATCTGCCTTCCCAGACATGTCGCCAGCAGGGCGACATTGACAGAATGCGTGTAGGTGTAATCATCATAGTCTTTTATGGACGCCAGTCCGAGCATCAAAGAATTATCTTCCCTGACCAGATCAACAATGTTCTGAGCCAGGCGTCTTGTCTTTCGAACACCGACAATTCCCTTGCATGCTTTTTGCGCTACTTCCCGCACGGTGTCCACGGCATGGATATAAGTGCTCCGGGCTTTCTCATAGCGCTCGTCTTCAAGGCTCTCTGCCTTCTCCGTCAATTCTTCATCCTGTTTGCGGATCACCTGAACCCATGAAAATCCATGCTCCAGCACTTTCTCTTCAAACCAGGCGGGCGGATCATCAGACATTACCGAATCATTAAGCAGACGGATCATGGCCACAAAATCCTCGGTCGATGCATTTCTGGATGCATTAAGAAACATGATCTGTCCGATGTTTCTTTGTGTAAAATAGGCCATCATGCCATTGACGACACTGGCCAGATCTCTCCGATATTGAAGCCTTTCCCCGCGGATATGAAATCTTCCACGCCACAGATGAACGCTGATGTCATCGCCTCTGGTCAGGTCATCGATCACTCCCTTTAATTCCCCGACTCCCTTTCTGATCAATTGATTATTGTCCCGATAGATTCGAACGGTATTAATCAGGCGATACAGGAACTTCATGAATTCCTGACCGGCGCGCACATATGATGACTGAGAATCAGACATGGCTACCGGCCCCCTTTGCTTTTCTGATTATCCCTGTTGATATCCCTGAAAACACTTCGCAGGATTGGATGCAGAGAACGGCGGGCCTTATCCAGCAGTTGTTCTGATTCGGGTATCGCTAAAGCTTCCAGCGCAACGGCTGCACCTCTTCTGTATAGCGCTCTCCAGAATCCCGGCATCCATTTACGGTGCAGCAGCGTCTCACGAAGATAAGGAATAGACCGTAAAGACCCGCAGCGCCCCAGTGTTTTGAAACAAACCATCACATGGTCTGCCTGGTCTTTTTGAAACGTTGTGTTTTTGAGGTACGACAGGAACAGCTCTTCTGTTGCACTGTCGCGTTTTTTCCCCAGTTGCCTCATCACCAGACGGCGGACTACCTCATCAGGGTCATCAATCCACTTGAAAACCTCCCGCATCGGGACGAGGCCTCGATCTATTATCGACCTGATCGCCTTTTCACGGATAAGTGACGAATCACGGTGCAACAGTTTCATCAGACAGTGCAGGGATTTTTCGTTCTCCAGTTGAACAATGACGGGAATGAGATTTTCCACAAGTTTATCATCTGAATCATTGAGCAAATCTTCCAGCGGACGCATATTTTTTCCGGCGAGACCGATAATGGCATTGGACAAAATTTGCTTTTGTTTTTCAGATTCCCCATCAGCAAGCAAAAGCGCCAGCGTACGGATTGCTTTTGGGTCCAGATATTTGAAAACCTGTTCTAGAATGTCCGTCTGTTCGGCATTGATATGATTCCATGCCTGCAAAACAGGTGATAGAGAGTCAACATCGGATACTTTCTGAAAGAAGTCTTCAGAAATGGGAACTGCCCAGGGCATCTGCTTTCTGTACTGCTCGACAATCTTGCGCAGACCCCAGACAATTTTAAGAGATATGTCAAATTCTTCCCGGGCAAGGGTCCCGGTGAACTCTTCGGATAAAACCTCCAGAATGGTCCGAAAACTTTCTTCATCACGATAGAGAAGAAGAATGTCAAGCAGTGCATTCACATACGATGAAAAATCAGCCTCTTGCTCATATCGGATCATTTCCTGCAGCTGCTCCTGTTCCTGCTGGCTTAAGATCAACTGAGCCGGATCAATCTCCGGTTGCCGGGCATATGGTTTCTCACCCAGATTTTTTTCTCTCGGTTCTGTTATATCAGGCTCTGCCTTGAAAGAGGAAATGCTGTCTTTCATCTCTCCATCGGCATTAACAAAAAAATCTGCAACATCGTATTGAATGTGTGAGAATTGTGCTTCCCAGATGTTGGTCACGATATCGCCTTCCGGCTCAGCTGACAATATCATGTGTTGATTAACGATTGTTAAGAAACTTTTTATTTGTTCCAGATCAATTCCCTGGGTGAATTCGATCCATCTTATCCCGTCTCGGAAGAGCGTAAAGGGCAGCGTCCCTTCTTCATGAGGCCCCGAAGAAATCTCTTCATCCAGCGAAACAATCCGGTTTCTTTCAATCTCAAGTCTTAAATATCCGTACTTTTGAAGATAAGTTTCGAGTTTCTGGTGGAATAGTTTTATCGATTTAGCCGGAATGCTATGGCCTGATGGATAAAGAGACAGATTCTTGCTTGCCAGAAGCATTCCTGCATATACTTTTCTGGTTTCTTTCAAGACATCTTCCTGAAAAAATTTCCCCGGTTCCAGAGACATTTTATCCTGAGCACTCATAAACTGGCCATCAATTGAACAAATTTGAAAATTCTATTTTGTCTTGTCATAATTGCCAGGTATAGTTAAAGTTATTAAGAGGAAAGTAAGGAAGTCAATTTTTACACGCAATAAAAACACATGGATATTTTACATTCCGTCGTATTGAGTCAAGTATGCAGACTAATTCCTATCTTAACATCATAAATCGTTAAGAATAAGATAACCTAATGCTGAATTACGCCACACAGTATTTAAATAACACAGTTTCGTTTAAACGTCCATATTGCTTTTTTCAGCCAACAAACTCTGCCAGGTATGTCGTTCAAGAAAAGAGCCGGACACATTTTGCTCCATTTCTTCGAATAAATGAAAAGGCACGGCAAAAGTCATGAAGTTCGGATCACCCAGCTGTTTACGGACATACAATCGTGCAGACAAGTCCGTCATGCCGACAACCGCGCGGGGACTGGGCGATTTCAATTCGCGATAAGGATAGATACCAATGGTCTGACAACCTGCAGCAAAGGGCATAATCACGTTTTCATTGTCGCCTCGTCCGTAATTGGCCAGCACTGTGAGTGCGGAGAGCTGATCGGGATTCACCAGGAAGATAACCACCCGGGGTTTCTCTATCGACAGATCTACATCAGACAATGGTTTGAACACAACGAAAGCGCGTGGGATTTCCATCATCGGTAAAACATCAATAAACTTTCGAACTCCTTCGGGATTTTTGATATAGCGTTCGCCGTGCAGAAAATTATCATGGCTTTCTTTCGTCATAAAAGGTTTGATCTTTTCAGCAATCTCTGCACCTCCTGGACGCGGGGCATTTCCCGAAGACAGAAAATGACAGAATCCTTCTTCTCCACCGGGGAAATTTGTATACTGATTACCGAATCCCAATCCGACACCGCCGCCAAAGCAGCCAAATGTTTTTCTGTCGGCTACGGCCGGTTTCCCCTTGGCGGCATGGACGAGCAACCACATCACGCACCCCCACCTGCCTTCGGAAAATTGCATGGCTCCTGCGGGTTTTTCATCGGACCACAACAGCGCGACCGGCTGGTATTGAAGATGAGTGGCTTTGGCGATTTGACTTTCCATTTTCAGACCCTCCCGAGAACACGGTCAATTATACTTTTTGGTTTTGAAAAAATAAAGAGGCTTTTGCGCGGAAATAAATCCGATCAAAAAGGATAATGATCCCCAGTAACTATGCTTTGCTCACCGGGAAAAATAATGAGACTTTGGAACCCTTACCAAGCTGGCTTTCAATTTCCACTTTTCCGCCATGGGCCATCATCAGATGCTTGACGATGGAAAGACCCAATCCCGTACCGCCCAGTTCGCGAGACCGGGTCTTGTCGACACGGTAAAAGCGTTCACCCAGTCGTGAAATTTCTTCCCGTGGAATACCACTCCCGGTATCGGTAATCGAAACGACGAGATTTTCTGCCTGAGCAAAACCGTTGATCGATACATGGCCGCCGTCCGGCGTGAATTTCACGGCGTTGTCGAGCACATTGACAAAAACCTGGCTCAGCCTGTCGCGATCTGCTTTGACCGCAGGCAAATCCTTTGGGATATGGTTTTCAATCTTGATGGTCTTAGCCGCTGCACCGGCTTCCAAAAGAGAAATCACGTTGTCTGCAATTTCCGATAGCGATATGTCTTCAAAATGAAAAACCACCTCCTTCAGCTCGATCTTCGAAATGGTCGTCAAATCTTCGACCAGGCGGTTGAGGCGCCGGGCCTGATTGAGGATGATATCGATGAATCGTTTTGCATCCTGCGGACGATCCAGCGCACCATCCTGAAGCGTTTCCAGATAACCGATAATGGCGGTAAGCGGCGTGCGGATTTCATGCGTAACGTTGGCAACAAAATCCGTCCGGATGCGTTCGAGTTTTTTCAGTCGCGTCACATCATGAAACACAATCATGGTCTTCTCTTCATTCGGAAGGCCCTGAACCTCGGAAAGGCTGACATTCATAATGAAGGGATCGACCCCACCCAGAGCAATTTCCCTCGACGCACCGGTCTTTGTATTCTTAAAGCTCTGGAAAGCGTTTTGCAGCTCGACATTGCGGAAAGATTCTAAAAGCGTCTTGCCAAGAAAGTCCTCGTATTGTCCCGAAAGAATACCCGCCAGAGAGGGACTTAGAAATTCGATGCGTTCCTCCCGGTTCAGGATCAGGACCCCTTCGTTGATGCTGGTGAGGGCGGTCATCAGTTTGCTTTTCTCTTCATTGGCGAGCTGGATCTTGTCCTGAAGCTCCTCGACCAGATAGTTGATATTATCAGCAAGCGTCCGGGTTTCGTCACTCGTCTGCATCCTGAGAAATCCCACGGGAAGACCCTGCCGAAGTTTTTTCGTGAACTCCTCCATCTCACGGATCGGCGCGGACAACCGTTGGGAAAAAAACAGGGCAATCGCCAGAGACACGACTGCACCGATGATCATCGCCAGGAAAATGGACTGGTAAACCTGTTCAACCGCGCTCCGGACTTCATGCAGCGGACGGGCCAGGCGGACATAACCGCTGATTTTTTCTCTGTC
>JAGFXG010000116.1 GCA_017860985.1 Deltaproteobacteria bacterium | reverse complement strand
ATGTCTTCAATTGCTTCCGAAATTTTACTGATTGCCATTTTCCATCCCTGCTTACTTGATAAAACCATGTTCAGCGAGAAAATCCTTATCGATTCCCCGCGGTGTTTGCAATAACTTTTCTACATACTTTCCCAATATATCCGTTTCAATGTTCACCCATTCCCCTTCTTTTTTCCCGGTCAGCGTCGTGCTGACTGCGGTGTGAGGAATGATATTAACATAAAACCGTCCTTTTTCAAGCCTGTTCACCGTCAGGCTGATACCATCGACGGCGACCGATCCCTTTTCCACAATAAAACGCGACAACGAGTCAGGGGATTCAACGGCATAAATAATTGATCCGGACTTCTGTGTCTTACTCAGAATGCGGCCGACACCGTCCACATGACCCAGCACAAAATGGCCGCCTAAAAATCCGCCGATGCGGAGGGATTTTTCCAGATTGACTTTATGCCCCGCCTGAAGGAATTTGAGCGTTGTTCTGCTTAAGGATTCGGCAGACACGTCGGCAGTGAATGTTCTGGCCGTTTTGGATGTTACGGTCAGACAAGCGCCGTTTACCGCAATGCTGTCACCGAGTGCCACCTCGTTCAGATCCATTGTGGCTTCCACTTCCAGCAAGGCATCCGCACCTTTCATGGTCAGGCGGACAACTTTACCCATTTCTTCGACAATGCCGGTAAACATAATTATTTCTTGCCCTTGCTCAACAGATCCTTCAATTCGGACATAAACTCCCCGACATCCCGGAACTGCCGGTAAACCGAGGCAAACCGGACATAGGCGACGCCGTCGAGCACCTTGAGTTCAGCCATCACTTTCTCGCCGATCACCGAGGAAGGTATTTCCTCACCCTGGTATTCCTGACAGGCAGCTTCCACGTTCTCGACGATTTTGTCCATGTCCTCCATGCTGATCGGCCGTTTTTCACATGCCGTCATCACACCGTTGCGGATTTTTATCCGGTCAAACGGTTCACGCCTGCCGTCTTTTTTCACCACCATCGGCAGAATATCTTCCACATACTCATAGGTGGTGAATCGTCTTGCGCAGCCCAGGCATTCCCGGCGGCGGCGGATGGCCTTGCCATCCTTGCTGATCCGGGAATCAATCACCTTATTTTCCGCATTGCTGCAAAAAGGACATTTCATGAGTCTGCCTGCCTGATCATTTTATCATTTATCCAGCTGGTCAACACTGATTCCCGCCTCGCTTAACATATCCGCGGCCAGCCTGTCACTGTAGCCGTCGCGAATGACGATGCGTGTAATGCCCGCGTTAATGATCATCTTGGCACAGATCACACACGGATGATTGGTGCAGTATAAAGTGGAACCCTTCGTGCTAACGCCGTGAAGGGCGGCCTGGATGATAGCGTTTTGCTCCGCGTGCAGTCCGCGGCACAGTTCATGGCGTTCGCCTGACGGCACGTTGAGCTGCTCGCGAAGGCATCCGATATCCAGGCAATGCTGCAGTTTGGAAGGAGCGCCGTTGTATCCGGTGGCCAGAATCCTCCGGTCGCGCACCAGGCCAGCACCTACCGCACGGCGAAGACAGGTCGCGCGTTTTGAAACCAGTTCAACAATATCCAGAAAATAAGTATCCCAGTCGGGACGGGAATGGTTTTTGTCCGAAACATTCTGCGACGGCGCTTGTTTTTCCGCCATAGTCTTCTGCTTTCCGATGAGCCTTTCGTGCCTACGCCCCGCCGCGTTTCCCTCTATCCTTTTATTCTTGACGCATACAGCGGGAACCGGGAGCAAAGTTTCCTGACTTCTTCGGCTACGGCCTGAATTTTTCGCTCATCATTGATATGATTGATCACATCGGCAATCAGCGAAGCAATGAGTCGCATTTCATTTTCCTTCATGCCACGGGTCGTGAGCGCCGGTGTACCGATACGGATACCGCTGGTAACCATCGGCCCCTGCGTGTCAAAAGGAATACCGTTTTTGTTAACAGTAATAGCCGCGCGATCCAATGCCTCCTGCGCGTCTTTGCCTGTCACACCTTTAGCGGTTAAATCAACAAGCATCAGGTGATTGTCCGTACCTCCCGATACCAGCCGGAAACCGGCATTCTTCAATTCGTCCGCCATGGCTTTGGCATTTTTCACAATCTGCTGCTGATATTCCTTGAATTCAGGCATCAGGGCCTCTTGCAGGGCTACGGCCTTTGCGGCAATGATGTGCATCAGCGGGCCGCCCTGCATACCAGGGAACACCCGGCTGTTGAGGATTTTAAGGTAGGGTTCCTTGCACATGATCAAGCCGCCACGCGGTCCCCGCAGCGTTTTGTGCGTGGTGGTGGTGACATATTCGCACATAGGAATCGGAGACGGATGCAGGCCCACGGCTACCAGACCGGCAATGTGCGCGATGTCCGCCATGATCACCGCCCCGACTTCATCAGCCACGGCACGGAATTTGTCGAAATCAATCGTCCGCGGGTAGGCGCTGGCACCGACCACGATCATTTTCGGTTTGTTTTCCCTGGCAATCACGGCCAGCTCGTCATAATCGATAGTTTCCGTGTCCCGGTTGACGCCGTAGGGAACGATTTTATAGAATTTCCCGGAAAAATTTGCCGGGCTGCCGTGAGATAGATGGCCTCCATGCGACAGGTTCATGCCTAACACCGTATCACCGGGAGCACAGGCGGCGAAATATACTGCCATGTTGGCCTGTGTACCGGAATGCGGCTGTACATTCACCGCTTCCGCACCGAAGAGTTTCTTGCAGCGCTCGATCGCCAGCGTTTCAGCAATATCCACATATTCGCAGCCGCCGTAATAGCGTTTGCCGGGATAACCTTCGGCATATTTGTTGGTCATGATGCAGCCCTGGGCTTCCAGAACGGCTTCACTGACGAAATTTTCCGAAGCGATGAGCTCCAGTTTTCCCGCCTGACGTTTGGTTTCCAGTTCAATCGCATGGGCAACTTCCGGATCCACTTTATCTAAAAATGACATCGAAAACAATTCCTCCCCACAAAAAGCATCTACGCGCAATATTTTTTAAATACGACCACGGCGTTGACACCGCCAAATCCGAAACTGTTGGACATCGCAGCATTGATTTCTTGCTTACGGGCGACATTGGGCACAAAATCCAGATCACACCCATCATCCGGGTTTTCCAGATTGATCGTGGGCGGAATCATGCCTTCCTGAATCGCTTTGATGCAAAAAATCGCTTCCACGGCGCCTGTGCCTCCCAGCATGTGGCCTGTCATCGATTTTGTCGAGCTGACCATCAATTTTTTGGCGTGTTCACCAAAAAGATTCTTGATCGCCTGTACTTCGTAAAGATCATTAAGCGGTGTCGAGGTGCCATGTGCGTTGATATAGTTGATATCAGTCGTTTTCAAACCGGCATCTTTGATCGCCACCCGCATGCTTCGTCCGGCACCTTCGTGTTCAGGCGGGGGAGCGGCAAGGTGATAGGCGTCAGAGGTACAACCGTAACCGATCATTTCGGCATAAATCCGCGCCCCTCTTTTCAGGGCAAACGATAATTCTTCCAAAATGATCACACCGCACCCTTCGGCAATAACAAAACCATTGCGCCCTTTATCGAAGGGCCGGCTGGCTTTTTGCGGTTCGTCATTGCTGGTGGACAGCGCACGCATGGCACAAAACCCGCCAACGCCGAGCCTTGTCACGGCCGCTTCAACGCCCCCGGCAATCATGGCTTCCGCATCACCGTATGCTATGGTTTTATAAGCATCACCAATGGCTGTTGTCCCTGAAGCACAAGCCGTCACAGAACAATTGATGGGTCCCTTGGCACCGAACCGCATGGAGACATGACCGGAGCCAAGATTAGCTATGATGGCAGGAATGGCAAATGGTGATATCTTGCGGGGGCCGGATTGGATGAGCACCCCGACTTCTTCCTCAATCGTCAATGCACCACCCATACCGGAACCGATGATGACACCGACCCGCTCGGCAATGTCGGGTCCGATGGTCAGAGACGCATCTTCCATGGCCATCTGAGTTGCAGCAAGAGCATAAATGGCAAAATTATCGTATCGGCGGACTTCTTTTTTATCGACATATTGAAGAGGATCAAAGTTCTTGATTTCCCCTGCAATACGGGACGCAAAAGAAGCAGCGTCAAACCGGGTGATAGGACCGATGCCTGATTTTCCTGCAATGGCGTTTTCCCATGTTTCCGAAACGGATGTTCCAAGGGGAGACAAGGCACCGAGGCCTGTTACGACGACACGCCTTTTCATGAGCAATGATCCTGATGTTGGTAATTAATCAATTTTTATGTTTTTTGCCCGAATAAAATCGACAACATCCTGAATTGTCCTGATTTTTTCCAGCTCTTCATCGGCAATTTCCACACCAAACTTTTCTTCCATTTCCATAATCAGCTCAACAAGATCCAGAGAATCAGCGCCAAGATCATCAATAAAAGATGCTTCCAGCTTGCACTGTTCCCGGGTAACATCCAGCTGTTCCATAACGAGTTGAATGACTTTTTCTTCTAATTCTAATGACATGAATTCCCTCCCTCAGTCAATGATTGGACTAAAATTACACCAAGTGGTGATCTTATTACCTGTTTTTTTAAAAAAAATCCTTATTTTTTTCAGCGAAAACAACATCTGCCTTTTCAGTCCCTTTAAGATTTCGGCGGCTCAATATTTACAGCTTAAAATGTCACGTTTTTATCAGCAAAGACAAGGTCTTGCATTAACAAGACAATCTGTAATCGACCCGTCCGCTTATTCTGAGCCCCTCGTCATAAAAAGGAGGTTAAAAGAATTCACCCGTTACCTCTAACGGGTTTGCTGATTAGGAAATTTTTTCAGCCGGAATGACTTCTCTACCCTTATATGTCCCGCAATTAGGACAGACACGGTGGGGCATTTTCGGTTCGTTGCATTGCGGGCAGACCGCTAATGCGGGCTGTTTTAAGAAGTCGTGCGCTCTTCTTGTATTGCGCCTTGTCTTGGAATGTCTTTTTACTGGATTTGGCATGGCAAATTATCCTCTTTTTATCATTATTGTTTAACTTTAAGATTTTTCAGCACGGCCAGACGGTCATCCACGACATCCGCATGGCAATTGCATGAACCCATATTCAAATTGATACCGCAACGCGGGCACAATCCTTTACAATCTTCGGTGCAAACAATCTTCATCGGCACCTGCAGCACGATCTGTTCGCAGATAATCGGCGCCAGATCAATAAAATCACCGCGATAATAGCATGTTTCAAGTTCCTGAACTGTGAGTTCCAGGTTTTCTTCAGTTTCCTCTTTTGCCGGAACCAGGGTGTAGGTAAAATCTCCACCTATCGGAATCGTTGC
>JAGFXG010000007.1 GCA_017860985.1 Deltaproteobacteria bacterium | reverse complement strand
CCGTACTTTATCCGAAACATGAATTAATATTATGTACTTTTAAAAAAATATTTTGACAACATTCAATTTTTGCATTAATAGAGTAATCAAATTAACTAATTTATTTGCAGAGAAGAACAAATGATCAGCTTTATGACCATAATGATTACGGCAAGCGCACTTATTTCCCTCCTTCTGGGCCTTGCATTGCTGGGCCTGCTGCTTAAGCCCTCCTGCCCGTCGTCTTTAGGTCGTCACTGAACTGGCAAAATAATTGATTACCTAAAAAGGCCGTGGCAGAAAAAACCACGGCTTTTTTTATTTTGGGTATCCAATGATCAGATAACTTTGAAAGGGGTCGCACATGAAAAAGGAAAAAAATCACGTCTATATTTTTGACACGACACTGAGGGACGGCGAACAGTCGCCAGGCTCCAGCATGAATACGGAAGAAAAGCTGATCCTGTCCAGGCAGCTGGAAAAACTGGGCGTCGACATCATCGAGGCGGGATTCCCCATCGCGTCTGATGGGGATTTTGATGCTGTCCGGCAAATTGCCCGCGAAATCAAGAAATCACAGGTGGCTGGCTTGGCGCGCGCCAACAAGCAGGATATTGACCGGGCCTGGCAGGCCATCAAGCACGCGGCACACCCCCGCATCCACACGTTTATTTCCTCATCGGACATTCATCTGAAATACCAGCTCAAAAAGAGCCGCGAACAGGTGCTCAAAGAAGCCGTTGCCGCCGTCAAACTGGCAAGCTCCTATACGAACAATGTAGAATTCTCACCGATGGACGCCACCCGATCGGACAGGGATTATCTTGTGGAGATGGTTTCGGCAGTCATTGACGCCGGCGCGGTCACGGTCAATATTCCGGATACCGTCGGTTATACCATCCCCGAGGAGTTCGGCAATCTGATAGCCTATCTGTTCGCCAATGTAAAAAATATGGGCAATACGGTTATTTCCGTTCACTGCCACAATGATCTCGGTCTGGCCGTCGCCAATTCACTTGCCGCGATCCGCAACGGTGCAAGACAGGTGGAATGCACGATCAACGGCATCGGTGAACGAGCAGGCAACACGGCAATGGAAGAAATCGTCATGGCGCTGGCCACGCGCAGGGATTTGTACGGACTTCACACCAGGATCAAGACCGATGAGATTTACAAGACGTCGCGCTTGTTGACGCAAATCACCGGTGTCCCGGTACAGCCGAATAAAGCCATCGTTGGCGCCAACGCGTTTGCGCACGAATCCGGCATTCACCAGGACGGCCTGATCAAGGAAAAAATCACCTATGAGATCATGACACCCCAGTCCGTCGGCATCAGCGATACCCATATCGTTCTGGGCAAACACTCGGGACGTGCCGCTATTGCGCAGCATTTGAAAAAAATGGGCTACATTTTAAATGAGGAACAGGTCAAAAAAGTGGCGGAACGGGTGAAAAGCCTGGCCGACATGAAAAAGGACATCTACGACGAAGACCTGGAGGCAATTTTATACGAGGAAATCTACCGGGGCGAAGACAAATATAATCTGGTGTATTTAAATGTGGTCAGTGGAAACGTCGCTATCCCCACCGCAACCATGGAAATGCAGGTGGGCAAAGAAGTCGTGCGCAAGGCGGGTTTCGGCAACGGTCCGGTGGATGCGACCTTTGCCGCGATCCGCAACATTACCAAAACCAATTACCCGCTTCTGAAATATGTGGTCAATGCGATCACCGGCGGTGCGGACGCGCAGGGCGAGGTAACTGTCCAGCTGAAATTCAATGAACAGTCCGTTGTCGGGCGCGGCGCTCATCCAGATGTCATCGTCGCATCGGCAAAGGCTTACATTAACGCGCTCAACAGGCTGGAGTTCCTGAAAGATAATATTAAAAAGGTTAAAGTTGAATTAAGCTGAAAAATAATGTAAAAATAGATGTTTGTTTTTTCACCGTTTTTAAAGAAACACTTTCATTCGTCAGGGAGTAAACAACGTGGGGAATACCATAACAGAAAAAATATTGATGGCTCACACAGGCCTTTCGGAAATTTCAGCGGGTCAGTTGATCAACGCCCGTGTGGATATCGCGTTGGGCAATGATATCACCGCGCCAATTGCCATCCGGGAATTCCGGACGGCCGGTGGTAAAAAAGTTTTTGACAGGGATAAAGTGGCCCTCGTACTGGATCATTTCACGCCGAACAAGGACATCAGTTCGGCCCAGCAGTGCAAGACCGTGCGCGAATTTGCCATGGAGCACGGCATCACGCATTTTTACGAAGGCGGACAAGTGGGCGTGGAGCACGCGCTTCTGCCTGAAAAAGGCATTGTCCTTCCGGGTGATCTGGTCATCGGTGCGGACAGCCACACCTGCACCTATGGCGCGCTGGGGGCTTTTGCCACGGGCGTGGGCAGTACGGATCTCGCCGCGGCCATGCTGACCGGTGAACTGTGGTTCAAGGTGCCCTCTTCGATCAAATTCGTCGTTTACGGCAAGATGCCCAAATGGGTATCCGGGAAAGACTTGATCCTGAATATCATCGGACGCATCGGCGTTGACGGAGCCCTTTATCAGGCCATGGAATTCACCGGCGAGACGATCAGTGCTCTGCCGATGGCGGACCGTCTCTCCATGGCCAATATGGCCATCGAGGCGGGAGCCAAAAACGGTATTTTTGCTCCGGATGCTGTCACCGAAGAATATGTGAAGCCGCGGGCCAGGCGGCCCTATAAATTTTATGCATCCGATGCCGACGCGGTTTATTCGCAAATCATAGAAATCGACGCCGACAAACTGGAGCCGCAGGTTGCCTTTCCGCATCTTCCGTCGAATGTCAAAGGCATCAGCAAGGCGGGTAACGTGAAGATCGACCAGTCCCTGATCGGTTCGTGCACCAACGGCCGGATTGAAGATTTGCGCATCGCCGCCGGGATTTTGAAAAACCGCAAAGCCGCGCCCCATGTCAGGCTGATCGTCGTCCCGGCAACACCGCTTATTTACAAGCAGGCAATGAAGGAAGGACTGCTGGACATCTTCATGGACGCCGACGCAGTAATCAGCCCGCCGTCGTGCGGGGCATGCCTGGGAGGACACCTGGGAATCCTGGCCGAAGGGGAGAGGTCCATCGCTACGACAAACCGCAATTTTGTGGGACGCATGGGCCATCCGAAAAGCGAAGTCTACCTGGCAAGCCCGGCAGTCGCCGCGGCGTCTGCCGTTCTGGGCAGAATTGCATCACCCGAAGAACTGTAAACAAAAAATAAAAGGATTGTCAGAAAATGATATTTAAAGGAAAAGTGTGGAAGTTCGGAGATAACATTGACACCGACGCAATCATTCCCGCGCGCTATTTAAACACCTCGGATCCGGCCCAGCTCGCCCAGCACTGCATGGAAGACGCGGACCCCGAATTTGTAAAAAAAATGAAGGCCGGCGACATCATTCTCGGCGGTGAAAACTTCGGCTGCGGCTCTTCAAGGGAACACGCGCCCATCGCCATCAAGGCCTCGGGCATTTCTTGCGTGGTGGCAAAAAGTTTCGCGCGCATTTTTTACCGCAACGCTTTTAACATGGGTCTGCCCATCTTTGAATCAAAGGAACTGGCCGACGCGATTGCGGAAGGAAAAGAAATCACCATCGACAGCTCACGCGGAACCATTACCGTGGCAGGTTCAGATCAGCAATTTGCGATCAGCCCGATACCGCCTTTTATGGAACAGCTCATCGCTGACGGCGGCCTGATGAAACATATCGCAAAGAAGTGAGGACACCATGACAGACAAAGAATATAAAATCGCCGTTTTTGCCGGAGACGGCGTCGGCCCGGAAATTATAAACGAGGCCATCAAGGTATTGAAGGTCGTAACGGATAAAAAAAATATCAGCATTTCTTTGCAGGATGGACTCATCGGAGGAAGTGCTTATGATGTTTTCGGCACACCCTTTCCAGAACAGAGCCTGAATCTTGCGCTCGAAAGCGATGCGGTGCTGCTGGGCGCCGTGGGCGGCCCGAAGTGGGAGGGGCTGGATTACAGCGTCCGTCCGGAGCGGGCGCTTCTCGGCTTGCGGGAAAAGCTCGGGCTTTATGCCAATCTGCGCCCGGTGGTGGTCTTTGACGAGCTGATTGACGCCTCGCCGCTGAAAAAAAACCTGGTGCAGGGCATCAACATCATGATCCTGCGCGAATTGACCGGAGATGTCTATTTCGGCACACCCCGGGGCGTTACCAGAGACAAAGACGGCCTACGCACGGGCGTCAATACCATGATCTATAAAGAAGAGGAAATCCGCCGCATCGCCCTTCGCGCTTTTGAACTGGCGCGTGCGCGCAAAAAGAATCTTCTGTCGGTGGACAAAGCCAACGTCCTGGAATCCACGGAACTGTGGCGTTCTGTCGTGACGGAAACCGGGCGTGACTATCCCGACGTAGAGCTCAAACACATGTATGTTGACAACTGCGCCATGCAGTTGATCCGCAACCCCTCTCAATTTGACGTCATCGTAACAACCAACCTGTTCGGCGACATCCTGAGCGATGAAGCCGCCATGCTGACCGGCTCCATCGGTATGCTGCCGTCGGCAAGCCTGGGCGAAACCAAGGCCCTGTACGAACCCATTCACGGTTCCGCACCCGACATCGCGGGGAAAAACATCGCCAATCCACTGGCCACGATTTTGTCGGTGGCCATGATGCTGCGTTATTCACTCAGCCTGCCGCAGGAGGCGTCTTTGATTGAAAAAGCCGTGGCGGATGTTCTAAAAGAAGGCTGGCGAACGCAGGATATTTTTTCGGCTGGAAGCAGGCTGGCGGGCACGGAAGAAATGGGAAACGCCGTTGTCCGGCAACTGGTTTCCTGTGATTTTTAACTGTTGAGGAAAGGAGTCGGGCACCCTTGAAAGGAAAAATTCTGATTGTTGACGACGAAACGTCCGTGAGAGAATTATTTACCGGCGTGTTTACCGATGAAGATTATGAGGTCATCACAACCGAAGACGGCAATCAGGCGCTGGATATCCTCAAACGGGACAACATTGACGTCATTTTCCTGGACTTGAAACTCTTTGGCATGAACGGAATTGATTTGTGCCGCCAGATGCGTGAAGCCAAGCCGATGTCCATGATATTTGCCATCACCGGCTGGGCGCCACTTTTTGAAATTGAGGAATGTCGTCAGGCAGGTTTTGATGATTATTTTGAAAAGCCGCTGGATATGGACATGCTTCTGGAAGCGGTGGCGGACGCGATAAAGAAACTGGATCGGTGGAAAAAACGCTACTATAACACCTAAAAATACAAGCAACTGTAAGACAGGGCCGGAAATGCTCAATTCCGTCATGATTCTGGAAAAGATAATTCTTCAACCGCCCACGGCCAAAATCTATTCCCGGCTTGGCTTCAAAAAAAGGACAACGTCACTTACCCCTTCCCGACAGAAAGAAACAGACCGTTATATCGAAGAGGCCGCGGGGCTCATTGGCCTGCAGGGTTCCTTCATGATGCTGTCCATTCTTAGAAATGACGGCCGGGAAACCGTACTTACCGACGGGACCTCGTTTTCAAGCACCAAGCTTGCCGCTTTCCTCGGCAGCTGTCCGGGAGCCGTCCTGATGGGCGCAACCGCCGGCAGGGCGATCATGGAAGCCATCGCAGATAAAACCACGCAGGATAACCTTACCGCCGCGGTCGTGTATGACGCAACGGCCAGTGAAATGACGGATGCCGCCCTTGACTGGATCACAGACTACGTCAACCTGCAGCTGCGGCGCGAAAACAGGCGCCTGCTGCCACGGCGTTTTTCAGCGGGCTACGCAGATCTTGCGCTGGAGAACCAGAAAATATTTTATGAAAGACTCGAACTGGGGAAAATAGGCGTAACGATCACTCCCGATTACCTGCTGGTTCCCGAAAAATCCGTTACAGCGATCAGCGGAATCATACAAGCATGATTACGATCAGAAGCAGTATCCACCCGAATCTGAACGGGAGTTACAAGTCTTCCTGATCCTGATTCCGTAAACGCCGTTTCTACCTCCGCTCGCAGTCGTGACGGAAGGGTTTACTTTGATGCATCAGGATTTGCATGCTTCCGTTTGCGCCCTTTCTTCGTCTGAAACTGGCTTATTCTTTTCTTGTACTCATTGATAAATTCCCTGGACGACAGATATTTATCCGCAAAAGAAACAATGTAGGATTCTTTGTATTTCGGGGGAACCAGCGTCAGCGGCCACATATGTTTTTTGATAATGTCCTCTTCAATGTCATTGATTGAAAAATGCTTCTTTGCATTGGCCACGGCAATCGTCGGATGCGCGAGCCCGTGAAACTTATTCCGGGCCAGATCCGGCTCATCATGATTGCGCCAGTCATACAGGAAAAAATCATGCAAAAGGGCACCGCGAGCCGCCGAACGGTAATCCAGCTTGAAATATTTGCATATCCGATAGGAGAAATAGGCCACATCGTGAACATGGGAATAGATGCTTGAATTATGATGGAAATAATCCTTAAGTTTTAAAAACTCTTCATGCTGAAGGATGTCCCCCACGGTTTCATAGTATTCTTTTTCAAACGGTTTCCGCCCTTCCATTTCCAGAATAATTTTTTCCTGAATGGTTTTCAGAATAGAATTGAGTCTGTTTCTGATTTTCTTGTTGATGTTCTGGTTGATGTATTGGTTCAGATCGGGGAATGCATCACGCAAACGTTGAAATGAATTTAATCTCTCTTCAATTTCAGTATTGCTCAGGTTGAAATATTCTTCATAAAGATAAGCGACGGCATTGCGGAAAGAAGCCAGGGACATCACGGAAAACGTATAGTCCACCCAGAAATAAATCATGAAGGCAATCGCTGCGGGCTTGACAAAACCTTCATGTAGCGATGCCACGCGGGAAAAGACTTCCGGATGAATGAATTCAGAAAAGACCACCGCCAGGCCGGTCCACAGCAGCGAAAAAAGCAGGCAGACACGGCCATGGAGATTGAACCTGCGGTCCGAATAATTCCAAAGCGGAAGTTTAAAGATCTTTTCGGCAAGAAACCCTATCACATACTCCATAAAGGTAATGGACAGGCCCACAGCGACACACCTGGGGATGAAGTGCCAGCTTTGAATAAAATATTGCAGAACAATAACGGTAAATGCGCCGATGCCGTAAATAGGAACAAAGGGGCCAAAAAGAAATCCCGCGTTAACAAACTTGCGCTGACTGAAGGATCTGTAAAAAACCTCCAGCACCCACCCGATAAAGCAATAGATCGCGAAAAGTATAATATAATAAAAGAAACTCAGATCTTGATTCAGCATAATATCTTACACACAACCCTATACCGTTTCACTGTCGCTTTCAGGCCGACCGGTCATCCGATCGAACCCTTGACCCGGCAGGGATCAACATTGATACGTCGAGCTGCCTCAATTTATATGTTAAAATTCGCCGTGATGCTACACTATCCAATTATTTTTGTGAAGCATTTTCTCCTTGAACCCTTGCCATAATGTTCATACGTTTTTGTCTTACGGATCAAGGGAAAAAATCATGGGCAGAAGAATCATTGGCATCCGTTACCGTCTTTTGGGCAATCATGCGCATAATCAAGGAAGGTGACGAAAAACAGGACCATCACATGTTGTTCAGTAACCAGACTTCGTTATGCATTCAGCCTTTGCGGGGAATACTCCCGGACGGAAATTGATTGGCATCACCTATTTCTTCCCTGATGTGCAAAGTTTGAGATTGGTCCGCGCTGCCCTGACAATAGGCAGATACATGTCTGCGTCTGACGGCGGATAGTCATTGCGCACATCCTCATCCGTTCTGGCCGCGTCGGTGGCAAGCGGCTGCAATGTCTGCCAACAGCCCTGAAGATCATTGAGCTTGTACTGGGTAATGGCCAGATCGTTGCGGATCCATCCTGTTTCCAGCCAATCCAGTGTGTTCACACAGTCCCGTAGGATTTTTTCAAGCTTTGCCCCGGCCTGATCGTACACCTTTTTATCATAGAGCCGCTTGAATTCGTTGCGGGCTTTCCTGATTTCCAGGGGATCGCAACCCCGGATCGGTATAAGATAAAGCCCCGCAAAGGTGGCACGCACGCCGCAATAATACTGACATTCCGAGTCATTCACGGTCACGTTGACGCCGCTGTCTTTCGGCAGGAAGTTCACGATACAGGGTTTGCCCGCGTCAAAGGATTCCAGCGTGGCCTTGCCGTTAAGAATATTACCTTCCAGACCGCAAGTGTGTCCATTCGCCCCGACCGTTTCGATCACGAAAGACAAAGCCCCTGTCTTTCCCTGTTTTATGATAAGGGAGCCGCTACCGCCTTCCCTGATATATCTTCCGGATTGAATCTGTGCATCCTGGGCAATTCCCTGCGTCACACCAGTCATGAGCATTATGCATGCGATAAAAAATATCTCTCCGTTTCTATGGCCTTTAAACTTCGTTTTCATGCCTAACCCCCCAGATGGTTATTAAGATAACCTGCAAGTCGCTTGCCCAGAGCGACGATTGTCCAGACGGTGGGCAATCCCAGTGCCTGGGGGAATACACTGGCGTCGCAACAGTAAAGACCGGGAATTCTTGTTGCCAGATTGGAATCCAGGATCTCGCCGATTCGGCAGCTTGCCGAAGGATGGGCGCCGAGCGGATCGAGAGCGATGATGTCGGATGATTTTGCTCCCGCTTTTTCCAGGACTTTTTTGATGATCCCGACACCCTTGTCCAGACGCTTGCGGTCCGCAGCGGTAATGGGTTTGGAAAACGCATGTCCCTGACAGATTTCCCCGCTGATGTCATCCCGGATCTTGACCATGATCCCTGAATAACGCCGGAATTTTGCAAAATTCGGCAGGTTCAAGGGTCCCATGAAAGCGAGGAACAACAGAAACTGTGACCAGTTGGGAAAGACGGGCAGAATGGCGATTCCGTCGGTCTCGTAATGTTCCAGTGTGCCTACGGTCATCGGGTTGGCCCGAACGGTGCTGACCCGGGGGATGATTCCACCGACAAACTGCAGCCAGTCGCAGGCAAAGCCCTTCCCCGCCTCGGCAATGCCGGCCTGCCTCAGAAGTTCGACATTTGCGGCACCCGCCGAGAGAACAACGGTTTTGCCGTAATACCGAGCGGCGCGGCCGAACCGTTTCGCTTCCACGCCGATGGCTCTGCCCCCTTCAACCAGAATTTTTATTGCCTTCGTGTGCAGACAGAGTCCGGCGCCGCCGGCCATCGCTTCGTCGCCGTAGACGCGTGCGGTGAATTTCGCGCCGGTCGGGCAGCCCAGCATGCAACTCGAGCAACCGACCACGCACTTATCAGCGTCGATGAAATTTTCCATTCGTCGCCAATGGAATCCTGCGTCGTTTGCCGCTTCAAGCAGCCGCAGGTTGTCCGGACCGATCAGTTCATCGGGAAGAGTCTGGACCTTCATCTCGTTTCGTGCTTCTTCGGTTTCAGCCGTCAGGTCGATGCCGTGCGGTGCGAAAATCGCCTGCGGAGGCACAGCGGCGCAGCCCGCCGTCAGAGTAGAGAGTCCGCCGTAATTTTTTGCAAACGTGATGAATAATTTTTCACGGCTGCGGTTGAGGCCGAAGTTCCGCAGAATCATTGCGATCGTCAATGTATTGCCCATCATCTCCGTCCGGCCGCCCTCTTCCAGCATCATGACGCGCTTGCCCCTGCGGGTCATTTCCCTCGCTACGGTCGTGCCGCCTATGCCTGTTCCGACGATGACTGCATCATATTCCATTTGCCGGTTCCTGTTTTGCCATGGTCAGTCTTTCCGCTTTAATCAGATCCAGATCCAGCGGATGGGTCTTATCCCTGTCCCGGTAAAGCGAGAGAGCTTTTTCAGGACAGTGCTCCGTGCACAGGCCGCAGCCCATGCAGATTTTCCGGTCGTACGTCCATGTTGAATCTTTTACCTGAATCGCCCCGAAAGGGCAGATGCGGGCGCAGGTGCCGCAGTGACGGCATACATCGGCAAGATGCTGTGCGGAGTAACCCGAGTCTGCATTCATGGACAGGATCGGGTCAAACCGGCGGGCGAATCGTGTGGCTTGAAGACTCACGCAGGTGTCCGGGTGGCAGTTGCAGATGATTCCCGTGGAGCCTCCCGTGGCCACCTTGAAGAAGGCCTGCGTCAGATAACCGTTTTGCCGGAATTTCCGGATAAGTTCCAATGCTTCCTCCGGAGAAATTTTGTGCGCGTGATATTTTTCACCGCAATGGTCCAGCCAGAAAGAGGACGTTTTCCGGCCGACGCTGATACAGGAATTGATGGTCCAGGCCGGGGCTTTCAAGGTCAGTTTGCAGGGACAGTCCATGACGGCAATGAAGTCCGCCTCTTCAAACAGAATGCGGTAGGCGTAAGCGAAAGGAATGATTTGTTTGTTTTTCTCGGAGATAATATCGATATCTTCATTGAGCGTCAGGATTTTCTGAATGTCGGAAAAAGCAACGACTTTCGCGTGGTAGCGGTCGAAAGAAGTCCGGATGACAAACTTCAGGGGTTGAAACCAGCTCAAATGACTCGCCAGCAGGCGGAAGAGGTGGTAGACGCACCGCACGTACGGGTAATAAAAGGAAAAATAAATGTAGTTGTGGAAGGCCCGGTCGATTCGCCATCCGTGTTTGGCCATCAGGGCTTTCGTTGATGTTCTCAGCGCGGCACCCCCTTCCCGGAAATGAATCCGGGACAAAGCTCTTTATTGATCAGGAACAGCTTTTCTAAAGTGGAAATATACAAAACGCTGTCTCGCATGTCAAAGGAAATACAGGAATGTGGTGTCAAATTTTTACGGCCTGTTGATCAAATTCATTGATTTTTTTGTAAAGCATCTTCTCTTTGACCAGTTGACATAACGTTCATCCGCTGTTACCTTCCGGAACAGGAGGTAAACCATGGAAAGGATAAAAATCGGCATCAGCTCCTGTCTTTTGGGCAATCCTGTGCGTTATGACGGAGGGCATAAGCTTGATCATTTTCTTCGCGACACGCTGGGACAATATGTTGATTATGTTCCGGTCTGCCCGGAAGTCGAATGCGGAATGAGCATCCCCAGGGAAGCCATGCGGCTCGAAGGAAAGCCGGACGCCCCGCGCCTGATGACCCGCAGCACGCGGATAGATAAAACGGACATGATGATGATCTGGGCAAAAAAGCGGGTGGCACAACTTGAGGAGGAAGATCTCTGCGGTTTCATTTTCAAAAGTGATTCACCGTCAAGCGGCATGGAAAGGGTCAAGGTATATGATGACAAAGGAATGCCCGCAAAAACCGGCGTTGGAATATTCGCGCGGGTTTTTATGGAAAAGTTCCCCCTGCTGCCGGTGGAAGAAGAGGGCCGTCTCCACGACGCGGCCATCCGTGAAAATTTTATCGAAAGAATATTCACCCTCAGGCGCTGGCGGGAGATCCGCAGCCTGAAATCGGGCCGGGGCGCCCTGGTAGACTTTCACACCCGTCATAAATTACTACTTTTATCCCACAGCACAAAGCTTTATCAGGCAATGGGGAAACTGGTCGCCCAGCAAAAAAACATGGCCGTGCAGGAACTCCGATTACAATATGAATCATGGCTGATGGAAGCGCTGAAACTGAAAACGACTCCGAAAAAAAATGTGAACGTGTTGCAGCACATGATGGGATACTTCAGGGAGCAATTATCCGCCGATGAAAAAAAAGAACTGCTGGAAATTATCGATCATTATCAAAAGGGCTTATTGCCGCTGATCGTTCCCGTCACCCTCATCGGCCATTATGTCCGGAAATATGATCAACCTTATCTGATACAGCAGGTTTATTTAAACCCGCATCCGCTGGAACTGCAGCTGCGCAATCATGTGTAACAGCAGAGGCTGTCGGCGGGCTGTCAGCGCTTGCGAAATTTTGATTGTCTGACTAAAATTGGCTTCTTATGCTGTGTATGACTTGCAAATCAACCACCTCGCAGCAAGTTACGGAGAATTAACGCTCGTCCCGCGTGAGCGGAATAAAAAAAGGGAACGACCGCAAGCCGCTCCCTTCTCGTTCTCTTCAGTTTTTTTACGCCGCCATTCCCGCGGAACGCTTTAAAGCAAGAATGCGGTCTTCCAGCGGGGGATGGGTCATGAACAAAAGCTTTAATCCGCTGGTTGAAGGCTTGCCCGCAATGCCGAAAGCCTTCATCTGTCCCGGCAAGGGCTCAGTGGCGCTGCGCTGCAGGCTTTCCAGAGCGGCAATCATGCTGCCGGCTCCGGCCAAATTCGCGCCGCCCGCGTCCGCCGCATATTCACGCTTCCTGCTGAACCACATCACGATGATGCTTGCCAGGATGCCGAAGACAATCTGGGCAACAATATTGGTAATGAAAAAACCTACCCCGTGGCCTTCCTCATTTTTCAGAACGACACGGTCCACAAAATAACCGACAATGCGGGACAGGAAAATGACAAACGTGTTGACAACACCCTGAATCAGGCTTAGCGTAACCATATCTCCGTTGGCAACATGACTGATTTCGTGCCCCAGAACCGCTTCGACTTCATTGCGCTTCATCGTCCGCAAAAGTCCCGTACTGACCGCTACCAGCGCGCTGTTTTTATTCATGCCGGTTGCAAACGCATTGGGTGAATCCGATTCAAAAACTGCCACTTCCGGCATTCCAATGCCCGCCCCGGAAGCCTGCTTTTTCACCGTATCCACAAGCCAGATTTCCATGTCAGACCGGGGCTGCACAATCACCTGGGCGCCTGTGGCGTGCTTGGCCATCCACTTGGACATGGCCAGCGATATGAACGACCCGCCAAAACCAATCACTGCCGCAAAAATCAGGAGGCTCATATAGTTGATCCCGTTGGCGGTCAGATGCTGATCCACTCCCAGAATCCTCACAACAATGCTCAAAACGACAAGAACAGCAATGTTGGTTACAAGGAAAAGCAATACTCTCTTCATTTTTACACCCTCCTCAACCTGTCCACATCATGGCGACAGACATTTTACAGTTAAATTATGATACTTAAAATTATGTCTTATATTAGTGTCAAGTTCCAGAATGTCAAGTGCTTATTCAACAGGAACCAGCCTGTTGAATATTTTATTATATCAACATGTTACATAATTAAATTTTTACAAATTGAAATACTGGTTGATCGAATCAAGGGCCACCCTTACCATCTTTTCAATATCCTCCTCCTGGACCACATAAGGCGGCATAAAATATATGACGTTGCCCAGCGGACGAAGCAGGACTCCTTTGGTGAGTGCGATGCGGTAAATGGCATAACCGACTCTTTTCTGCCAGTCAAACGCCTCTTTTGTTTTGCGGTCCGCCACCAGCTCCAGCGCGCCGATCATGCCCAGCTGCCGGTATTCACCCGCAAAGGGGTGACCGCCAAAGAGCTCCTCAACTTTTTCGCTGATCATCCGGCTTTTTTGTTCATTTTGGGCCAGCACATTCTCCTCGCGGAAAATGCGCAGCGATTCACGGGCAACCGCGCAGGCCAGCGCATTGCCGGTATAGCTGTGCGAGTGCAGGAACGCCTTGAGTTCCGTGTAATCCGCGTAAAAGGCCGAA
>JAGFXG010000115.1 GCA_017860985.1 Deltaproteobacteria bacterium | reverse complement strand
GGTTTGATCCCGGACATACTTCTCATCATGTTTGTATATCTCGGGAACAAAGGGTTTTGGTTTCATGTTACACTCCTCTAAAGATCACGCAGCAGTTTGTTCCGCCAAAGCCAAACGCGTTGGACAGCGCCATTTCATATTTCTGCCTGCGGGTAATGTTCGGCACCACATCAATATCGGACAATTCCGGATCCGGGATATGGTTGATTGTGGGAAGAATAATACCCTCCCGCATTCCTTCAATCGTCAGAGCCGCCTCAATGGCGGCTGTGGCCCCCAGGGTGTGGCCCAATTGCGACTTATTGGACGATACGGGAATCTTTTCGATGTTCCTGCCGAACACTTCCCGCAGACACTTAATTTCCGTCTTGTCTCCTTTGGGTGTGGATGTGCCGTGAGCGTTGATGTAGCGAATATCCGCCGGCTCAAGACCTGCATCTTCAATGGTTTCCCTGATCGCCCGGACAATGGTGTGCGGGTTAGGACTCGTGTAATGATAAGCATCGGATGTCCATCCTACGCCCAGCACCTCGGCACGCGGCATCAGTCCGTGCGCTTTTATGACCTCTTCCGCCGCCAGAACGACAACCCCCGCGCCCTCCGAAAGAACAAAACCCTTCCGGTCAATGCTGAAAGGACGGGACACCTGTGTGTGATCGTTGTATGCACGGTCCCCGGGATGAACCTTGATCGTGGCATTCATATTGGCAAACCCTTGAATCAACTCCGGCAGAATCGGCGCATCCGCCCCTCCCGCCAGGACAAAGTCGCAATCCCCGTCGCGTATCATGCGCGCACCGATGCCGATGGCATGATTGCCGGAAGCGCAGGCACCCTGCGGCGAAAATATCGGGCCGGTGAATTTCAGAAGCATACCGGCTTTCCCGGACGGCAGATTGGCGCACAAATTCGGCAGCAGATACGGGCTCACCCTCAAAGGCCCCCGATGTTCCAGATCGTGCATGGCCACGCGAAACGCATCCGTCCCGTTGAGCGCCGATCCGATCAGGCAGGCCATTCTCGGCGCGATGTGATCATCCATGTTGATGCCCGCGTTCTCCAACGCCGCCTTGCAAACCTCCATCGTCAGAATGACAAACGCCGCGTTCCAGTTATACACTTCCTTCGCGTCGGTAAAATCAAGCTCGAGGGGAAACCAGTCGGGTATCTCGCCGACAATATCACAGTCTGATTCGACCTTGCAGCGTGTCACCTTCCGAAAACCCGCCTCACCTTTCACGGCACGCTGCCAGGTTTTTGCGAACGTACTGCCCAGCGGGGTTGCCGCGCCATAACCGACAACAAATACTCTGCGATTTTTGGGAGGTTTCATAATCTATATTCCATTCGTCAGGCTATCCGTTTTAAGATCAAACAGGAATTGCAGCCACCGAAACCAAAGGCATTTTTCAGAACAAATTCCTGCTGCAAACTCCGGGTGCCTTCAGAGACACAATCAATGGGAATCGCCGGATCAGGTTCAACGTTAATGGTCGGAAGCAGGGTATTTTGAAGCATTCCCTGCATGGCCAGGATCGCCTCGATGGCGGATGACGCGCCCATCGCATGACCCAGCTGCGATTTATTGGCTGATGTGGGCGGTGTTTTTTGGCCGAATACATTGACGAGCGCATCCGCTTCCACTTTGTCGCCGATTTTTGTTGAAGTCGCGTGAGCATTGACGGCATCAATATCCTGCGTCTGGAGACCGGCGCTGGCAATCGAAAGGTCAATACATCTTTGCACGGTAGAGAGATTGGGCGCCACAAAATGGCTGGCATCCGACGTCATTGCCGAACCGGCCATTTCTATCCTTGCGTCAAGTCCGTGGGTGCGCACAAATTCATCCGTTGCCAGAATGATGCAGCCTGCCCCTTCAGACACCACAAAGCCTCTTCGGTTTACCGAAAAAGGACGGCTGGTTTTTTCGGGGGGCTCTTCGGGTTGACCTTCTTTCGGACGATAAGCGCCGTTCATGGTGACAAAACCCGCCAGAATGGGCTCCAGCAGCGGACAATCCACCGCTCCGGCAATGACCACATCCGCCAGACCGAGTTTGAGCATCATGTCGCCGATGATCATGGATGTCACACCGGTGGCACAGGCCGTAATCGTGGAACTGATGGGACCGGTAGCTTTGGTCAGGATGGAAACCTTTCCGCCGACCATGTTGATGCAGGAATTGGGATTGGAAAAGGGATGCGGCAATTTGTTATCTGCAATCATCTGGCGGTCAGCTTTTAAAACCGCATCCAAGCCGCCAACGGCGGAACTGAACGTGACGGCCACACGCGGCGCGATGTCGGCGGTGATTTCCACCCCGCTCATCTTCAGCGCCCGATGAACCACCAGCAGGGCGTACTGGTAAATCGGCGACGTCCAGTGCGCCATTTCGCGAGGCTGTAAAAACGGATAGGGTCTGATATCCACTTCGCCCACCTGACCGGCCACTCGCACGGGAAAATCAGCGGTCAGGGGAAATCGCGTCAGCGGCCCGATACCGCTCTCGCCCTGAACAGCTCGCCGCCACTGACTTTCCAGATCCGTTCCCAGGGAAGAAACAGCGTCATAGCCCAGTATGAACGTTTTTTTCAACACGTTGTATTCACCCTCTTTTCATGCTTCACCGGAAATTAATCCCTCTGCGATCGGGTGGATTATCATGCAAGAGCTTTCTAAAAATATCAATTATAATTTTTTTGATTATTTAAAGATAAAAAAGGATGCCTGTGATGGAGGCAAGGCTATCTAAAGGCTAACAGCCTGCAGTCTAACAGCCTAACAGCATAATAGCCTACAGTCTAATAGGCTAAAACTTACCATGGAATCAGCCGGTAGAGCTTGGCGAACATCTCGTACACTTCAATCCAGTTCTGCAGATCTTGCGTGCTAATGATATGATCGCGTTTATTCACCATGATCCAGCTCATGTGAGCCGCGCCGTCCTTGCAGGTGGCACAATCACGCGTGGCGGACGTGCAACAGCGATGAACCGTTTTCAGATCGGCAGCCCAGCGGTAAAAATGAATCAGGCGGCGCACGGGCGGCTGCCGGTTATCCAACGATTCGGTCACTGAAGGACATTCGCGCCAGCTGAAGCGGCGGCCCAGCATGATGCCTGTGGTAATCACCTCATGGTAATATTTACTGGAAATGACCGTCTGCGGATACCTCTCCAGCATCTCGTCCATTTCTACACGCAGATCACGAAGCTCACCCTCCCGCCAGTGAAAGCCGTCTACACCCTCATCATTGGACAAAAGCTGAAGATGCACTTTCAAACCGACGTCCACAATCCGTTTAATGACCGGCTCAATTCTCCCTACCTGTTTAGGGGTCACGGTGTAAAGATAGTAAGTATAGGGATCCCCTTCGTAATTTCTGCTAGATATGGCAAACGTGTCTTTGCCCCGAAGAATTTTTTCGTCTTCACCGCCGCCCCAGAGAGAAATGCCCACCATCATGTCGGGAAATCTATCGCGGGGCACTTTAATCAGGCCATTCGTTGCACAATAGGAAGGAATGCGTTTGTAAAATGCTTCGACGCGGTCCATGCACAGGGTCGGCTCGCCTCCGATTAGAATTGCCAGGTTCACGCCGCGGGTTTTTTCCCGGTCAATAAAGGCTTCCCACTTTTTCAGGTCGGTTTCTTCCTGCACGAGATCTTCGCCGGAGGAAAAAAAGAAACATCCCCTGCAGCGAAGATTGCAGCGGTTGGTCACATCGTATATTGAACTGCGGATATTTAGGCTGGATATGCGCTTGTAACGTTCATACCAGACAGGATCCAGCAAGTTACTGACTGTTTTCATGATTCAAGGCCTTTAATTTTTATTACATTCCACCATTGCATTCTTTATCCCTTAACCGGTGGCTGAATAACACGTTCACAGAGATTCTCTCCCTTGTCATATCCCGTCACCCATACGGCCAGATAGGTATCAACATAGTCCAGCCAGGATTTGAACGTGTCCGGGTCATTGACATGTCGATACAGGCGCGCCGTGACCACAGCCGAACCGGCCGCATAATGCCGGCAATCGGCACAGTCTGTATCCGGGACGCAGCACGCCACCGAACGATCCCAGTTCAAGTCCGTCCTGTATTGACGAAAGGATCGGCCCAGGCCGATATCCTGCGACGGATTGCATCTGGGATAGGAGCAGCCGTACAAGTCGTGCAATCCCGCCGACGACGTGTGTGCAACTGCATTATACACCGAAAAAAGAACATACCGGGGGTACCGGTTTAACAGATCAATCATCGCTCCACGGGTGAGCCGCAGCGTTTTTTCGTCGTGTCTCAGGGGCCCCTGATATCCCACGGGCGAAGAAAAAACGTTAAACGTCATCCGGCAGCCGGCATCAGCCAGCCGGGCGGCCACATCGTGCACTTCATCAATATTGTCTCGCGTGAAGGTATAAACAAAAACCGCACGTGGATCGTTCGAATAGTTTTCGATTTGTTTTAGCAGAAGATTTTTCGCCCGGCGAACCCGAAGACTGGTATCATCATTGCCCCAGACGGAGATATGAATTTTGTAGCCGACCGACTCCGGAATTTTTTTGAATCCATTAGTCGCGATGCTCCCCAGCGGCATCTCGGCATAGCAGGCCTCGAGCAGTTCCGGGACAAGGGACGGTTCAGCCCCTGCCAGAACAACATAGGTGATGCCGCGCGACTTTTCGGCCCTCATCAACCGCCGCCAGTCTTCAACATTAAGATTTTCGGCGGCAAACTGCTTGTCGCCTTCATAATAGTAACAGCCGTCACATCGAATGTTACAGCGGTTGCTCATGTCGTAGGTTGATTCGCGCAGGAAAAAATATTTCCGCACCTTCTCCCAGCGCGCCTTGATTCCCGGAATGGCTAACAGGTCGGAAAATCGCATTTTTTCTGAGCGCGCGGATGTTTTGTTTAAGATGGTCATTCGAATCCTTCAACGCCTGCATCAATGCTTCACGGCAAGTTTTTCTTCTATATACGCACAAATAAGGCGCACGGTTTTTAACCGGGGATAATCATCTTCGTCAATGACAATTTTGTATTCATCCTGTAAGACAAGGGCGATGGTTGCCAGATCCATACTGTCAATGCCCAGTTCATCCACCAGATCCATCTCCGGATTAAATGTGTCCGGAGTGACATCTTCCAGTTTAAGCTCTTCAATGATAATTTCCGCTACACGCCGCTCAATGCCCTTTGTTACCGTACTTTCAGGCATTCCCATCCTCCTTTTCACCTTTTTGTCTTTTTACATTTTTGCTACAGCCACAAGACCGCTGCTGACCGTGTTTTCTTTGACGGTTGCTTTAAAAATATAATGCGGCTCGGTGTTT
>JAGFXG010000114.1 GCA_017860985.1 Deltaproteobacteria bacterium | reverse complement strand
CGGGATTAAAAGTCACGGGGCAGTTCTTCCAATTCGGCCAGCGAAAAGACCGGGCCGTCCGAACACACGTATTTATAACCAACGTTGCAACGGCCGCATTTGCCGATGCCGCACTTCATCCGCATTTCCAGAGACGTCAGAATGTTCTCTTTCGAAAATCCCAGGTCAAAAAACACCGGCAGGGTGAACTTGATCATAACGGGAGGGCCGCAGATCACGGCCACGGTATTCTTCGGCGACGGTGCGACGTCCTTGCAGACAGCAGGGACAAATCCTTCCCTCCCCTTCCAGGTCTCATCGCCCTTATCCACAGTGATGATGGTCTTGATGTCGTCTCGCTGTTCCCACGCAGCCAGCTCGTCCTTATAAAGAAGCAGACCGGGAGTCCTTGCTCCGTAAATCACGGTAATTTCGCCAAATCGCGAACGATTGTCAGGATGCAGCATGTAGTTGATAAGCGATCTCAGAGTCGTAAAAGCAAATCCCCCGCCGACCACTACAATATTCTTCTTCTCCAGAAACTCAATAGGCCAGGAATTGCCCAAAGGCCCGCGCAGACCGATTTTCGCACCCTCGTCCATATCGTGCAGTGCTGCCGTGACCAGGCCCGGAACGATGGCGCCTGCCCGTTGAACGGTGAACTCCACATAGCCGGCCTGGGTCGGCGACGAAGCGATGCCGATGGGCGACTCGCCTTTCCCGTAAATGGACAGTTCTGCAAACTGGCCGGGCATGTATTTAAATTTTTCCTCGTCTGCTTTGTTCAGGAAGGTGAAGCGAAATGTCTTGATGTCGTGAGTATCCACTTCGTCGATGATTCTGGATATCTCAACCGGCATGGGAATGTATGGATTATCTGGGCTCATATTTTTCCTCAATTTTATGTCGTGATCTTTTCTGATGCTATTCCTTCATGGCCTGATCCACGATGGAGAAGATATCGATATTCACCGGACAATTGCGTGTGCAACGGCCGCAGCCGACGCAGGAGATCACGCCGTACTTCCGGACATGGTACGAATATTTATGGCATACTTTCTGGCGCAGACGCTGATAGACCTTCGTGCGGGGATTATGACCGCTGGCTTCCAGCGTGAAATCCGTAAACATGCAGGCGTCCCAGACCCGGCGGCGTGTCCCTTGACCGAAAAGGGTTTCGTCGCAAATATCAAAACAGTAACAGGTGGGGCAGACAAACGTGCATACGCCGCAGCTTAGGCAGCCATCGGAAATCCTCTCCCAGAACGGGGTCTTGTGGAAAAGATCCTCGAACTTTTTAGCAACCGACTTCGCCTCCACACAGGTAAAACGTGTTTTAAAAGACCGGCCGGCCGCAACGGTTTCATCAAAATATTTCAGATCATCGGGTGTCGCATCCGTAAGACCGCTCATTTCGGCAAGGAGCTTTTCTCCTCTGTCCGTGACGGCTTTCAGCAGCAGATCATCGCTTTTTTTCATCATAAAGACATCGCTGCCTTCAGGATCCGCCGCACCGATTCCCAGCGTTGAATAAAAATCCGCCCCGTCCGCCGGAGTGTTCACGTCGAATGCATAACCGAAGATCGCAGTGGCTTCCCTTCTTTTCTGCCAGTAGGGATCGACCGCGCCGGTTCCGCTGAAATGTATGTCCATAATCTCAAAACTCTTGACATCACAGGGTCGGACCCCAAAAAGGAATGCCGGCTTCAAACTTATTTCTACAGGCACCGCTTCCAGAACAGACTTCCCGGTCTGATACCGGACAAAATCTTCCATCTGCGGGAAAAAGGCCAACTTGGGGCTCATCAGCGTATTGTAAAAATTCAAATCCACCTGATTGGCATCCGATACTTCACGGAAATTGAATCCGGCGTCTTCACGGACAGGCGCAATCAGCGTTCCCTTCTGCATCAGCTGCGCGGCCAGATCGGATATTTTTTGAATTGCTGTTTTCTTCAACACAACAAAGCTCCTTACTCCAGAATTTTATCAGAATCATCCACACGGAAATTCACCAGAACAGGCTTGTCCTGTATACTTTTGCCTGCGGCCTGGCCAAACATTTCCTCGCACTCCCTGGCCACTTTCTTGTGGAATAAATACAATGGGATATCCACCGGACAGGCCCGCGAACATTCGCCGCAATCAATGCACCGGCCGGCCAGATGATGAAACCGGGTCAAATGATACATCAGGTTGCCGTGAGATTGCGGGGATTTTTCGCCCCACTTCGGTTTATTCTGATCGATAAAGCAGGGATCGCAATAGCACATCGGACAGGCTTTGCGGCAGGCGTAGCAGCGGATGCATTTATCAAATTCCTTCTGCCAGAAAGCAAACCGTGCGTCTTTGTCCATCGCTTCGTATTGGGCAAGAACATCGTAAGGCGAAACGAC
The DNA here is from genome assembly GCA_017860985.1 of Deltaproteobacteria bacterium. Lineage (GTDB taxonomy): Bacteria > Desulfobacterota > Syntrophia > Syntrophales > Smithellaceae > UBA8904. The sequence goes on along the minus strand of JAGFXG010000114.1, from coordinate 2,967 downwards.
AGGCTGTCCATGAATTTCTTCACCCAGCAGCACGTCATACAAAACAGGATTATACAGGCCGCAGGTGGTCTTGCTGTCAATCACTTCCCCGGTTTTTGAATTTTTCATACCGATCACCGGGATCCCCAGGAGAATCACGTCTTCACGCTTGACTTTATCTTCCTGGATGAGTTGAACCACGGCGCGGCTGTCAGCCGGTTTGACGGCAACAGCCATCTTTGTTCCGCGCGGATAGCGTACCAGGTATCGTGCCATATTGGCCGTGCAGTATTCATTGAAAACGATATTCTCCACATCCGCAGCGATTTTGGCGACAAAGGGAACGGGATGATTTTCATCGTAACCCCTGCCGTAAGCCAGAACCAGACTCACCTTTTGGTCTTCCAGAAGTTTTCTGGCTTCGTTTTTCAGGTTTTCCTCAATTTGCTTAAAGCTCGTTGCCATATCTTCTCCCGACTTTATTTTACAATCTTGAACTTGGTCTGGGGGCCCAGATTTTTAATCTGTTCAGTAAATTCCGTTACGACTTCCGCAAACTTGTTGCCTTCGGATGCGGAAATCCACTCCACACGGAACCGGCCCGGTTCCATTCCGGAAAATTCCAGGATTTTTTTGGTAACGGCCAGCCGCCTGCGGGCATAAAGGTTGCCTGTATTGTAATGGCAGTCGCCGGGGTGACAGCCACCAACCAGCACCCCATCCGCGCCCAATTGAAATGCACGGAATATAAACGAGGGGTTGATCCGGCTGGAGCACATCACACGAACCACCCGGAGATTCTGCGGATACTGCAATCGCGTGGTTCCCGCCAGATCCGCGCCCGTATAGGTGCACCAGTTGCAGGCAATGCCCAGTATCTTCGGTTCAAATGACATGAAAATTTCCTTTCTCAATATCCTTATATACTTGATGTATGCTGTTCAAAAGTGTCCCAGATGCGCGGCGCGCAAGTCTTTCGGAGCGAGGCGTATAATACATACGCCGCAGCGACGAAAAGCCGAAGCGCAACAAAGCAGATGGGCGCTTTTCAACAGCATACCTAGAACTCCATTAAACCTTCCATCTCCGCCAGCACCTGATCGTTGGTAAAATGCCGCGCGATAATTGCTGAAGACGGACAGACCGACGCGCAAAGACCGCAGCCTTTGCAAAGCGCTTCGTTAATTTCCGACACACCTTTTTGCTCGTTGAAGAATGGAGCGCCATAAGGGCAGACACGCACGCAGTTCTGGCAGGCGCAGCACGATGCCGGATTCACCATCGCCGTGGTTGCCTCCAGCTCCAACTTGTCTTTAACCACAATGGTCAGCGCTTCCGCCGCCGCGCCGTAGGCCTGCGCCACGGTATCGGGGATATCTTTCGGGCTCTGACAGACGCCGGCAATGAAAATGCCCTCGGACATTGTAGACAGAGGCGCGAGCTTCGGATGACGTTCCATGAAGAAGCCATTCTTGTCTGTGCTCAGGTTAAACAGTCTTGCTACGTCTTTGTAATCCGATCGCGGCGTCATGGCCGGCGAAAGAACCACCATATCCACGGGCAGTTTGATGAATTTTCCTGTGATGGTATCTTCCGCCTCTACAATCAGGCGGCCCGGTTCATCGGCGCTCGCGGCCACACGCGCGCCCTTGCCGCGAATGAATTTCACATCCTCTTCGATGATACGGTTGTAAAACTCCTCATAACCTTTGCCGGCTGCGCGCATATCAATGTAAAACTGATACACATCGGCAGAGGTCTTTTCCTTGAACAGATGTGCAAATTTGAGAGAATACATGCAGCAAACACGGCTGCAATGCTCATAGTTATTTTTATCACGGCTGCCGATGCAATGGAAAATGGCAATGGCCTGTGGTTCCTTGCCATCTCTGAGGGTCACCTTTCCGCTGGTAGGTCCTGCGGAATTGAAGAGCCGTTCCACTTCCAGCGCATTATACACACCGGGATATTTACCATAACCGTATTGAATGAGCTCCCGGGTGTCCATGAGATCATAGCCGGTTGCCACAATGACAGCCCCGACTTTCACGGTGGTAAATGTATCCTGCTGTTCAAAGTCAATGGCTTTCTGCTCGCACACTTTTTCGCACAGACGGCATTTGCCTTTTTTAAAGAATGTGCAGGATTCCCTATCGATAACCGGTTTTTGCGGCACAGCCTGCGGAAACGGAATGTAAATGGCTTTTCTCTTCACCAGCCCTTCATCCCATTCCGATATCCCCTTGCCGGGGCATTTTTCCGTACAGGCCAGGCAGGCGTTGCACTTCTCGTGATCCACGTAGCGCGCTTTCTGTTTTATCGTAATATCGAAGTTGCCGACAAATCCCTTGACCTCGCTGACTTCACAGGAAGTCATGAGTGTAATGTTCTTGTGCTGCAGGACGGCATCCATCTTGGGGGTGAGAATACAGGCGGAGCAGTCCAGCGTCGGAAAGGTTTTATCAAACTGCGCCATGTGGCCGCCGATGGTGGAGTTTTTTTCGACGAGATAAACCTTCTTGCCGGTGTTGGCCAGTTCCAGCGATGCCTGAATGCCGGCAATTCCGCCGCCCACCACCAACACGTCGGGATTGACGTCGATCACCCGTGAGGTCAGCGGAGCCAGAAGCCTTGCCCGGGCAACCGCACCGTTAAGAAGTGCCTTGGCCTTGGAGGTTCCCTCTTCAATATCATGCGTAACCCAGGAAACCTGTTCACGGATATTGACGATTGTCAAAAGATACTGATTGAGGCCGGACGCCGCGAGAACTTTGCGGAAGGTCTGCTCGTGCATCAAAGGCGAACAGGCGGTTACAATAACACGATCCAGCCTATGCTCTTTAATGTCGTTGGCAATCATTTCCTGGCCGGGCGTTGAACACATGAACTTGTAGTCTTTTGCGACAACCACATCCGGCAGTGTGGTCGCAAACTGGGCCAGCTCACTCACCCTCACCGTCTTGGCTATATTTAAACCGCAGTGGCAAA
>JAGFXG010000337.1 GCA_017860985.1 Deltaproteobacteria bacterium | reverse complement strand
AGATTCATATTCTGGGGATGACCTGCGCCACCTGTGTGAAGCGTGTTGAGGAAGGTTTGCGCCAAACGCCCGGTGTGTTTTCCGCCACAGTAAATTTTGCAACGGAAACCGCTTTGGTGGAATACGACAAAAGCGTGACCGACGCAGGTGCTTTGCAAAATGTGGTAAAAAATTTAGGTTATGAGGCTTTTGTCGATGCGGCCGTCGCAAAGCAGGGAAAAGTGACCATTTCCGTTGGCTCGATGACCTGCGCCGCCTGCGTGCGGCGCGTGGAAAATGCGCTGAAAAACGTTGAGGGTGTCATAGATGTAAGCGTCAATCTGGCAACCTCGCGTGCAACTGTCATTCATGCGCCCCGCTGGGCAGGGATCCCGGCTCTGGCAAGGGCTGTGACCGAGCATGGTTACGAATTTCTGGGCGAGATCTCCGATTCCTCTGACGACCCCATTGAAAAAGCCCGCATACGCGAACTTAAAGAACTGTCCTTGAAAGTCATCTGCGGCGCGATATTGAGTGTGACCATCTTTTTGGGCTCCATGCAGCACTGGTTTGCCTTCCTGCATTTCATCCCCCGTCAGATCATGCTGGTGGCAATGTTCATTTTAACCGCCCCTGCCGTTTTCTGGGTCGGGAGCCGCTTTTTTGTCGGCGCATACAAGGCCGCAAGGCAAAAGACATCGGACATGAACACGCTGGTCGCTGTCGGCGCTTTTTCGGCTTACGCCTATTCCGCGGCGGCAACATTTTTCCCGCATTTTTTTGAAAGCGCCGGTGTCGCGCCGCATGTTTATTACGATGGCGCGGCCCTGATTATCACCCTGATTCTCCTGGGGCGGCTTCTGGAAGCCAGAGCCAAGGGGAAAACGTCCGGTGCAATCAAAAAACTGATCGGTCTAAAACCAAAAACAGCGCATGTACTGCGGGATGGCGCTGACGTTGAGATTGCCGTGGAAGCGTTGCAGATCGGTGATGTTGTTCTGGTGAAGCCCGGCGAAAAAGTTCCTGTTGATGGAACTGTGTTGACCGGGCAATCGACCCTGGATGAATCCATGCTGACCGGTGAAAGCATGCCGGTATCCAAAGAGACTGGACAAAAGGTGTTTGCCGCCACCATCAACAAGACGGGCAGTTTCACCATGAATGCGACCGGCGTGGGGTCGGACACAATGCTGGCTCACATCATCCGCATGGTGGAAGAGGCGCAGGGCTCCAAAGCGCCGATCCAGCGGATCGCTGATCAGGTTGCATCCGTATTTGTTCCGATTGTCTTTGGAATTGCGATTGTTACTTTTCTTGTCTGGTATTTCATTCCGGCAGAGAGCAGTTTCAGCCGGGCTCTGATTAATTTTGTTTCGGTGCTGGTCATTGCCTGCCCCTGCGCACTGGGATTGGCTACGCCGACAGCCATCATGGTGGGCACCGGCCTGGGCGCACAAAGCGGGATTCTGATCAAAGGCGGCGAAGCACTGGAAAAAATCCATAAGCTATCCGTCATCGTGTTTGACAAAACCGGTACGCTGACACGCGGCGAACCGGAAGTGGCCCGAATTGTGAGAAATCATCTGAGCACCCGCTGGCAAAGGCTATTTTAAACAGGGCCGCGAATGAACAGTTGCCTGTGACCGCGGCGGATAATTTTCTGGCACTGTCGGGCATGGGAGCCAAAGCGTTCATTGACGGTCATCCGTGTTTGATCGGCAATCGATTTCTGATGAATGACCAGGGCGTTTCCATTGACCTTATGGAAAACACAGCCGAGGAACTTGCACGGGCAGGAAAGACTGTTGTTTATGTCGCACGGAACAAGAAAGTGATAGGCCTGATCGCACTGGCGGATGTGCCGAAGACATCGGCGAAGCAGGCCGTGGAGCGCCTGAAGAACAGAGGATTGAAAGTCGCGATGGTGACGGGCGATAATGCAGGCACGGCGGCAGGCATCGCGTCTCAGCTCGGGATCGACCGGGTAATGGCGGAAGTCCTGCCCGGAAGCAAGGCGGATGAAATAAGAAAACTACAGAAAGAGGGTGAAGTCGTTGCCATGGTGGGCGACGGCATCAACGATGCACCTGCCCTGGCGGCAGCCGATGTGGGCATTGCCATTGGCACGGGAACCGATGTGGCGATTGAAGCCGCCGACATAACCCTTATCCGGGATGATCTGACAGGCGTGCCGGAGGCGATTTCACTGTCTGCCTCAACCATGCGGGTGATTAAACAAAATCTGTTCTGGGCGTTTATTTACAATATCATTGGAATTCCGATCGCCGCCGGCGTCCTCTATCCTTTTTTCGGCATCCTGCTGAACCCCGAATTCGCTGCTGCGGCAATGGCATTCAGCTCTGTTTCCGTTGTGAGTAATTCACTGAGATTGAAAAGGGTCTGGAAAAACGAAAAAGAACGGACGGACGTGTAATGTCTGTTCTCCGGCATGACGCCATCTTCTGGTTCATTCCGTCTAATTTGTTCAACGATTTAAAAAAGTCATGCTGAAAATGTTGCTGTTGCCTTCCCTCCGATAAGCCACCCGATCCGCCATCTTGCGGATGAGGAATACACCCATGCCGCCGATCTTGCGGTCGGCCAGGTCAGCTTGCACATCGGGATCTGCCAGAGAAAGAGGATCGAAGGAAACGCCTTTATCGCGGATTTCGATCGTCAGGCCCGGATCATCCGAAATCAGGCAGCGCACTTCGACTTCCCCGTCCTGATGGGTGTAGCCGTGCACAAACACATTGACCAGCGCCTCTTCCGCGACCAGTTCAATGCGCTGCAGAAGATTCTCGGAAAACCCTCTTTTTTTCGCCTCGCTCCGAACGAATTTCAGTAGCTCGTGCAGGCTTTCCGTCCGGGCGGGCATCTTTTTTATCAGCATAACCGGTGATTTCGGCACAAAACTACCGCATGGAATCCTGGGCCGCTCCCAGGGTATCAAACGCGGGAATCAGAGAAATAAATCCCGAAATGGTGAAGACATCTTTTACATTGTCCCGGAGCCTGGTCATGCACAGCTTTCCAT
>JAGFXG010000113.1 GCA_017860985.1 Deltaproteobacteria bacterium | reverse complement strand
ACGTCGTTTATCTTTTTGACCAGTTCATCGATTTTCACGGGCTTCGCGATTAAGGCCTTGCCGCTGGAAATGCCCGCGCCTTTTTGAATGTCATCCTCGCGGATGACGGCAGTCACATAGATGATGGGAATGGAACGGGTAGTCGAGTCCGCGAGTAGCGCATCCGTCACCTCGGTTCCGGACATGCCGGGCATCATGATATCCAGCAGGATCACATCCGGTTGCTCAGTCCTCGCCAGGCGCAACCCCTCATCCCCCCGCGTTGCGATCAGCACCTGATATTCTTCCTTCAATTCCAGGTTCTTCTGGATGGCCCTGCAAAAAAATATTTCATCATCGATAATCAGTACTTTTTTCAAGATCCTCTCCTTGAATTCATTTGTCATGATGATTCGTAATCCGTTTACGGCAGATACACACCCGTTCCGATGAAATAGTCCGTTCCCGGGATAGGCTCAACATAACCGAGTTTTTTCTGTTCACCTTTGGCACCTGGCTTCAGCCAGTGGAAATCGACAAATCCCCCGCCGGCCTTGGCTGCATCACTCAGTTCGCGAATGACATATTTCCCTTTGGCATCTTTGTGATTATAAAGATTGTTGCCCTGCAGATCTTTTTGGGTTGCGTGGGCAATATTTTCGCAATTGAATTTGTATACGTAAAAATATCCTGTGTTGTCCGCATAAAAACGTATGGGGCTGATAAATTGCCGGATCAGAGCGATGCGTTTTTTTTCTTCCTTCACATCCTTCAGGATTTCACCCAACCCCAGCGCAGTTCCATGCACAATGGTTTTCGCGATTTCCTTATGGCACTCAATGGATTTTTCGTCGACCGCCTGCGCAATGCATGTGCTGCCGGGAAGCATGGTCAGCATGAATAAATACGCGGCAGTTAGCAATACAGCCACGCTGATCGTGTGACGAACCCGGATTATTTTCGTGTCCATACCGGTTGCTCCTGTATAATTTATTGATATAAAAATTTCTCATAAATGGGCGGATTTGTCAATTCGCTGCTAACATACGCTGCTGATACCTAATGGACACAAGTAACGTCCGTCTTCTTATCATTTAGCTTCAGACTTCCGGGTTTTCATATATTCATGTTCACTGGCGAGATGTCCGATATACTCTCCGAAGGTCCAGGTCAGGGCTGTATCGGTTATGATGGCAAAGATCACATTTTGAGGATCGGACAGCACGGCCTTAAAACTCCTCATCACCCGCAGGACCTGCTCGCGTTCAATCGTGTTGACCATCACCACCCGGTATTTACCCTGCACGTAAGCACAGTCACTTCCTTCACCCTGTTCTTCTTTCATCCTATTCGGCCCCGGCCCGCCCGCCACTACTTGTCCCAATATTTCTCCAACGGGCAAGGCCATCATGTCTTCCTTAATGGGAATCACTTCCAATTCAGATTTTTCCTTATCCGCCCCGTAAAACGAAACCCTGCATTTTTCCACGTCCTCGCAGGACAAACCCAGAGCAAAACAAATGATCTTTTTCATTGTGTAAGACCTTCCTCCCGCCATTACTTCTCACTTCACGTCAATTTTCAGAAAACGTGTATTTCAAGATTTACCCCGCAACAGCCATCATTAATCCTCTTTACCGTCAGGCTTTTTACAGACTTCGGCAAGCCAGGCATTGACGCTTTTATTTTCCTTTTTGGCGGCCGCGGCGATCACGCTATGAAGCGCTGCGCTTACGCGCACCACTGAACGGGGTTTGGAAGGCTTTTCCGGTTCTTCGTTTCTTTCCGCGCAGCCGGACAAATAACCGTCGACGGCTTCCTCAAAAGCCTGTCTGATTTTCTCCACGGAATCACCCTCGAAATGGATGTCATGCTGAATATCAGAAACATGGCCGATAAGGCATCCTAGTTCCTCGCTGTATTCTATCCTCGCGCAATAGCCTTTATGGGTCATGGGTTTGCTCATGGTTTTGCCTCCGGTTGTAAAAATTCGTTGCCAAGCTGCCGTTTATAAAATATCCCAAACAAGAACAGGAAACAATAGACGGGCAGTCTTGTTTCAGATCAGGATTTTATAATTTCCGCCAGTGTCTTCATGTCCGCCCCGAAATAAACGTTCCCGCCGATCTTCACTATGGGTCGGCGGATAAGGCGCGGCTCTTTCAGCATCAGGTCAATCAGATCTTTATCCTTGAGCTTCGCCTGATCCAGCCCCAGTGTCTTGAAACTGGGTGAACGAAAACTGAACATCTCCGAGGCGGGTTGCTTCTGCAGCAGCGCGTCTATTTCCGTGCGTGTAAAAGGCGTTTTGAAAAAATCCCGGTCGTTGATTTCCACCTTCTTTTGCAAGAGATACTCCCTTGCTTTCCGACAGGTGTTTCATTTGTTCCAACAGTAAAAGTCAATTTTCATATATCCTCCTTATTATCAGAGCAAAAAATCTCTATCGTTTAAGGCTGCAACTGTGTTTTTTATATCTCACAGTCCTTTTAATAACTCAAGCAGGCATTGTGTATTGACAGGTTTCCGCTGGAATAGTAGATTACATAAAATTATTTATTGTTCACCGGCTCCTGAACCCGATGAGGCGAATGTGCAAAACGAAGACGTTCTGGCAAGAATCCACATGGATGCCGTACTTTCGAATTTTGAAATCCTGACAAGGGAAGATGCGGAAGCCTTCTCGATTGCCAAAGGGTGGAACGGCAGCATCCTGTTCATGGCCGGCATGAAAGGTCCGAGGGCCACCCTGGAAATGAAGCATGGCGTCGTCAAAGTGTTGCCGGGAAAAGCCGGAAAGCCGGACATCATCCTGTTTTTCCCCACTGTAAGGATCCTCAACAATCTTTTTACCGGCGCCGGTTCAGGTTTCCCGATCCCTTTAAAAGGTCTGCTCAAGGCCGGAGGGCTGAAGGTATTCTCAAAGCTTGCCAAAAGAATGGAAACCATCCTGAAAGGCGTCAATCCTCCACGCGAGATCAAGGCCAGGCTGCTCATCAACACGGTGGGCAAAGCCATTGCCGCCATTGCCGCGTCTGAGCCCGAGTCTCAAATCATTGCACGGGGCATCCGGGGGGTTGCGGAGGTCAGGATCAAAAACGATGAGGCTGTCAACATCACTTTCAGCGGGCAGGATGTAACCGCCCGCAACGGCCGCGTGACAGATCCCGATCTTGTCATGGAATTTGCCACAAAAGATCTGTTCCTCGACATTGTGGATGACAGGGTGGATGTGTTTGCCGCAATCTGTCTGGAAGACATCCGGGTCGAAGGTGATCTTCACATGGGCGAGGCCATGAATCTGTTTCTCGATAAGGTGGGCATCTATCTGCAATAGGAGAAAAAGCATGGCCTATACCTTTACACAATCCAGGGAGCTGTTTCAACGTGCCGCCAGAGTCATTCCCCAGGGCATCTACGGACACTTCAATCCGTCTACAACCATTCCCGGTTCATATCCCTACTTCATTTCCAGGGCCAAGGGTCCCCGTTTCTGGGATGTGGACGGCAATGAATACATCGATTATTCCTGCGCCTATGGCCCCATGATCCTCGGCTATGCCCATGACCGGGTTGACGAGGCCTTTGCCACACAGGCCAGAAAGGGAACGGCAACCATGCCGCCTTCGACCCTGCTCATTGATCTGGCCGAAAAGATGGTGGAGGTTAACGACTGCGCCGATTGGGCCATGTTCGCCAAGAACGGCGCGGATACTACTTCGTGGGCTCTTGTTCTGGCCCGCGGCTATCGACGGCGTAACAAGATTGTGCTGGCCAATGGAGGCTACCACGGGACCCAGCCGTGGGCAGGCTCCAACCATACCGGCATCAGTCCCGCTGACAGGGCGGATATCATCATGGTACCCTGGGGTGATCTGGACAGCTTCCAACGGATTGTGGATGAAAACAAGGGCCAGATCGCCGGAGCGATGTTCACCCCTTATCATCACCCCGTCTTCGAACAGCAGGTACTTCCTGCTCCTGGATACTGGCAGGGCATGCGCCGGATCTGCGATGAAAATGACATCGTGCTGATGATCGACGATGTACGCGCGGGGTGGCGGCTTGACATAAAGGGTTCGGCCCATTATTTCGGCTTCAAGCCCGACCTTGCCTGTTACTGCAAGGCAATCGCCAACGGCTATCCCATATCCGCCCTCGTCGGGACGGACAAAATGCGGATAGTCGCCTCAAAAGCTTTTCAGACCGGCTCCTATTGGAACAATTCACCGGAAATGGCGGCGGCCCTCGCCTGCATTGACGAAATGCAGAAAATTGATGCCGCCGGAATCTGCGATGCACGCGGTTTACAACTTCGCCGGGGTCTCGAAGAATGCGCCGCCGCACGAGGCCTTCAGTTCAATATGTCCGGACCGAATGCCATCCCCTTCCTGCATTTCACCAATGAAAAGAATTTCAAGCGTGCCCAGCTCTTCTGCAAAGAATGCTCACTGCACGGAGTATTCTTCTTCTGGCATCACAACATGTTTTTGAGCGCGGCTCATACCGAAGACGATATCCGAAAAACCGTCGATGTGGCGGACCGGGCATTTAAGACCGTAAAAGAGCACTTCGGCGGATAATGGCAGAAATAAGGGCACTGTTCTCTTTATTACCCTGCTGTCAGCCTTTCTTCCCAAGGATCGACCAGTACAGTTTGACGTTGCAGATTGTGAAATATTCAATTTCCTGTATTTTACAGCCTGAGCCTTCCACAAGGCCGGGGTAGTTCCACACGGGATGGAAGACCGCCTCTGTGGTGAGACTGTAGAAAGAAATGGCAAAATACCAGTTAAGTCTCTGTACGATTCCTCTCCACCCTGTTTTTTCCGGCAGGACGAATTCTCCCACAACAAAATACCCGCCAGGCTTGACAAGTGTTCCAAGGTGGTTTGCAACTTCGACCACTCTCGTTTCGGAAAAAACATTCAAGAAGAAGTTTGAGATAACCATGTCATACTGCCCTGTTTCCCTGATATTGAAAATATCATCATTGATCACACGGATCTCGTTTGTCGGGTTGTCTTTCGCAATGCGCTTGCGGAATTGATTGATCATGGTTTCCGACAGGTCGACAGCCGTCACGTGTGCGCCGAGTTTGCTTGCTTCTATGGCCTCCGTTCCATGACCGACCCCGGCAACAAGCACCCTGTCGCCGGGTTTAACATGCTTGAGCATCGCGGACTTGCATTTGGGTATCCGTCCCAGACTGTAAAGTCTTCCGGTTAACTCGTATTGAACCCCCACCAGCCAATATCCGTCTTTCATTGAGCGCTCCTTTTAATAGTTGCTTCTCTTTGGTGAGAAGGCATAACAATCTGCATCATTCTTTTATGGTACAAAATAAATGAAATGGATGGACAAATCTTCCTCCGTAAAAAAGTATATGAGGTGGAAATTT
>JAGFXG010000336.1 GCA_017860985.1 Deltaproteobacteria bacterium | reverse complement strand
CCGTAATGTGCATTTTGTGTCTTTCCATACTGACATGGAAACAGGTCGGATACTGGCAAAACAGCATTACTTTGTTTGATCACGCATTGAAAGTTACAGGTCATAATTGGCTTATTTCCAATAACAGGGGCATTGCCAATAAAAATCTTGGTGACTATGGTCAGGCGATTAAAGATTTTGACGCAGCAATCGGGATTAAACCGGATTACGCAGAGGCTTATTATAACAGGGGGCTTGCCTATAAAGCTCTGGGCAACGTAAAGCGAGCGATTGACGATTACAGCCAGGCCATCAAGATCAATCCGAAGCTGGCGGAGGCATATAACAACAGGGGGAACGCTTACGGGGCTTCCGGCGACTGCAGTCTGGCAATTGGGGATTTTAATGCCGCGCTAGAGATCAAGCCGTCTTATGCGGAAGCCTATATGAACAGAGGCAATGCCTATAACTGTCTCGGCGATTATCAGCAGGCGATTGCCGATTACGGCAGGGCAATCGAAAAAAGACCTGATTATGCAAGTTCCTATTACAACAGGGCGGTGGCTTATTCAAAGATTGGCAACGGAAAACTTGCACTTCATGATCTGAAAACAGCGGCGGAATTGGGTGATGAACAGGCGAGGAAATTTTTAAGAAGCAAAGGGATAAGCTGGTAGATTCCGGTTTAAAAGAAAATAACATATGGCTAAAGAAAATACAGATTTTGGCACTTATCAGAAGGCGCGCAAGAACCACTGGGATGCCATTGCCCGAAAAATGGATTCGTGGAAGGGGTGGAGCGCGGCTTACCATAAGCGTCTTGCGGAGGTTTACCGGTTTTGGGTCGCGCCAGGTATGCGTGTTCTGGATCTGGGATGCGGCAGGGGAGATTTGCTGGCTGCCCTCAAGCCTTCAAGAGGTGTTGGTGTCGATTTTTCTCCGGAGATGATTCAGCGTGCGCGGGTGCTGCATCCGGACATCACTTTTGTCGAGGCGGACTGTCACAACCTGCAGGAAATTGAAGGGCCCTTTGACGCCATCATCCTTTCAGATCTTATTGATGACATCTGGGATGTGCAGGAGGTCTTTACCCAGCTTTCACGACTCTGTCATGACAGGACACAAATCATGATGAATTCTTACAGCCGTGTCTGGGAACTGCCGCTGCTTGTAGCTGAAAAACTCGGTTTGGCAAAACCAAAGCTGTCTCAAAACTGGCTGACCACAGAAGACGTCTCCAGCATCATGAACCTTGCGGACATTGAAGTTATCCGCACCTGGCATGAAATCCTTTGGCCACTTAAATTTCCAATCATCGACAAATTCTGCAACAAGTTTCTTGCCAGACTTTGGCCGTTCAAGCTTCTCACGTTGTCCAATTTCATTATGGCCCGCCCCCGCCCCCGGAAAACTCAGGAAGCGCCGATTGTTTCCGTCATTGTGGCGGCGCGCAATGAAGCGGGAAACATCGCCGAAATTTTCCGACGGACGCCGGAAATGGGTGCCGCAACGGAAATCGTCTTTGTTGAGGGACATTCCCAGGATGATACCTATTCTGTCATTGAAAAAGAAATTGCCAGGCACCCCGAAAGAAAAAGCCAGTTGCACCGCCAGACGGGTAAAGGGAAAGGCGATGCTGTGCGCCTGGGATTCGCGCAGGCAAAAGGTGATATATTGATGATCCTGGATGCCGACATGACTGTTCCTGTCAGCGGGAAAGGCGAATTTATCAACGGTGTCCGTCTTGTCTATCCGATGGAAGACGAGGCCATGCGTTTTTTCAATTTTCTTGGCAACAAGTTTTTCAGCCTGGCCTTTTCCTGGCTTTTGGGTCAGCCGGTCAAGGATACGCTTTGCGGAACCAAGGTTCTGCGCAAGAGCGATTATGAACTCATTGCCGCCAACCGGACGTATTTCGGGGATTTCGATCCGTTCGGAGACTATGACCTGATCTTTGGCGCGGCCAAGCTGGGACTGAAGATCGTTGATCTACCTGTTCGTTATCGGGCGCGGACTTACGGCACAACGAATATTCAACGATGGAGTCATGGCTTGCTGCTTTTGAGGATGGTTGCGTTTGCGGCAAGAAAAATAAAATTTACTTAATCATGGACTACAGGGCATGACTGACGATCAAAGAATACAAAACGAAATCATCCACGGCGAGTACATCCGTGAACATGGTGAAGAGATATGGAATTGGTCGTCGCCCGCGGGGAAATTACGGTGGGGCAGAAGATGCCGCCTGTTTAAGGAATTTATCGGTAATCGCAAAAGCCTTGTCCTGGAAATCGGTTGCGGCACGGGTCTGTTTACAAAAGAACTGGCTGCGACGGATAACGCCATCACGGCAATTGACATTTCCGATATATTGATCAAGGAGGCGAAAAAACGTGTTCATGCCGGGAATGTCAAATTTGTCGTGGACAATGCCTATAAGACCAGGTTCAAGTCAAACTATTATGACTTCATTGTGGGCAGTTCCTCACTTCATCACCTGGACGTTGATGCGGCCTTAAAGGAGTTTTCAAGAATATTGAAGCCCGGGGGCGGCATCATGTTCACGGAGCCTAATATGATGAATCCGCAGATTGCGTTAACCAAAAACATACCGGCCATCAAACGCAGGGCGGGGGATTCCCCTGATGAAACGGCTTTTTTTCGATGGGGAATCGCCAGGAAACTCCGCGATCACGGTTTTACGGATATTTCCATTGTTCCCTTTGATTTTATGCACCCCCGGATTCCGGAATCGCTTCTGGGCATTGCCGGACAATTGATGTCTGTCATTGAAAAGGTGCCCGTCCTGAAAGAAATTGCCGGTTCATTGATTATTCAATGCCGGAAGAAGTAAAGAACATAGATGATCCGGC
>JAGFXG010000112.1 GCA_017860985.1 Deltaproteobacteria bacterium | reverse complement strand
TCTGCGGCGTAACAAACCGATGACACATCGCCGACTGAATCGGCCCTATGTTCGATGATTTCAACGCCTTTTAGTAGTTGCCGCAGTTCCATTATTCCTTCTAATTGTTCATGGTGAATTCAATTTTACATACACGTTCATTACCTAAAATCGATCCGGCAGACGGCACCTGCTGGACAGCCCACCCGCTGCCCGACACGTGTAAATCGATCGATCTGGTTTTCGCCAGCTTCAATGCCTCCCGAATGGTCAAACCCTTAAAATCCGGCATTCTGGATTCATCATCAAGCGGACCTTCGGTCATGTCATCGACGAGGGCACTGTCCGCTGTCACCAGCTGTAGATCCTGGGTTTCCTGTGGTTCAAACTCCGGTGTTTTGCGAATGTTTGTCTTGTAGCAGTTGAGAATCTGTTCGCTGATATTTTTAAAAACCGGCGCGGCGGCCACACCGCCCCACTTGTCGCGCTGCGGTTCGTCCAGAATAACCACAATGACAACCTGCGGGTTTTCGGAAGGGAAAAATCCGATGAAAGAAGTACGAACTCTTTCCGACGAATATACACCCCGCGTAAAATCAAATTTCTGTGCAGTCCCGGTTTTGCCGGCAACAGCCACATTGGCAATATGAGCCCTCTTCCCGGTGCCGTCTTCGGCGCCGACGACCTGCGTTAACATGACAGACATGCGTTTTGCCGTTTCAGGAGAAACAACCCGGCGAACAGTTTCCGGCGCATACATTTTAATCGGGTTGTTGCTCTTATCCGTCAAGCCGCGTACAATACGGGGTTTCATCAAAACACCGTCATTGGCAATTGCAGACATGGCGGTAATCAGCTGAATGGCCGTGACCGAAATGCCCTGACCGAACCCGATGTTTGCCGTATCCACCCTGGTCCAGCTCTTTGCCGGTCTCAACAACCCGGCCGCCTCACCGGACAAATCGATTCCGGTCCTGGATCCAAAACCAAAATTTTTAATGTAGGCATAAAACTTTTCACTGCCGAGTTTTTCCGCAATCTTTGCAGAACCAATATTACTCGAGTACTTCAGGATATCGCGAACGGCCAAATAACCGTGGCGCTTCCGGTTGGCTTCACGAATCACCCGGTTGGCAACAGCATACTGTCCGTTTTCGCAATAAAACATGTCCGACTCGCTGACCAGTTTTTCTTCCAGGGCGGCGGCAACAAGAAAAGGCTTAAAGGTTGAACCGGGATCAAAGGATTCCGTGATTGCCCGGTTTTGCCACAAATCCGGCTTCAGTCCTTTGATGTTGTTGGGATTGAATCCTTTCTCGTTGGCCATGGCCAGGATCTCGCCCGTTTTCGGATCCATGACAATCGCGACACCGCCTTTCGCACCTTTATCCAGCACAGCCTCCTTCAGATGAGCTTCCACCAGGTTCTGCATTCGGCTGTCGATGGTCAGAACCAGATTGGCGCCCTCATCTTTGGGGAATCGATCGCGCTCCACATGCAGAAAAAGTTTTTTCCCTTTGGCGTCTCTGGCCCAGGTCAGTTTTTCCGGAGTTCCTTTTAAGTACGCATCATATTTTTTCTCGAGGCCTTCCAGGCCTTCGGCGTCAAATCCGGAAAACCCGATTAAATGAGCGGCCAGTGGTCCGTTCGGATAAAACCTCTTCGGTTCCTTGATTAGAAACACCCCTTCGATGTTGGCCGCTTCCACCTGAGCCGCCTGCTGGGAAGATATTTTTCTAGCCAACCAGCAGAAACTCTTCGGCTCCGAGATTCTTTTATAGATCGTGGATTGATCAGTCTTGAGAATGGCCGCGATCTGCCGGGACACTTTTGCCGGATTGTTTATTCTTGTGGGATCGGCGCATACGGAATCGGCCAATACCGACATGGCCAGCTTTTCTCCGTTGCGGTCGTAAATCATTCCCCTTTCCGGGTGAAGTTTTAACGTGGTGATATGCTGTCTCTGGGCGAGCGTCTTTAATTTCTCGCCGGATAGAACCTGCAACTGAAAAGCCCGGGACAATAATGCGATAAACAAAATCAAAAAAAACGTCAGGATGCTTGCCAGCCTGAATTTCAGCCATTTTTTTGAGTCTTCCGCCATGCTCACTTCCCCGTTTTCTTCAAAACAATGACCTGTTCCGCATCGGGATATGACATCTGCAGTCTATTTCTTGCGATATCTTCAATCCGCTGAGGCGCTTTGAGCATCGCCAATTCGAGCTTCAGTCTCTTTTGTTCTTCCAGTAAATTTTCTTTGGCGTTTAACGTTGCCGCAATCTCATATTCCAGCCTGGTCATGCGGATATGCGAACCGACATAAATTACTGCAACAAACATGAGGACAAGAGCCACCACAATAATAGTCGGATACTTCACTCCGAAAGAAGGGGCGGATTTTTCTTTCAGCTGCCTGCCGCGCGGGATCGCCTGAGTTCCTGCTGTCTGCGCCATATTCAGATCCTTTCCGCCACGCGCAGTTTCGCGCTTCGGGCACGCGGGTTCTGACAGGCTTCCGCCGGGGATGGCACTACCGCTTTACGTGTTATAACGTGCAAGACAGCCTTTTTCTGGCAAACACAGCGGGGGATATCCTTCGGACAGACACAGGTTGCGGCCATATCGCGAAAGGTGTTTTTTACAATCCGGTCTTCGAGCGAATGAAAGGAAATAACACCGATGCGTCCACCGGTCGAAAGGGCGCCTACGGCTCCTTCTATCCCCGGAACAATGCTATCCAGTTCATGGTTAACGGCTATCCTGAGTGCCTGAAATGTTCTTGTGGCGGGATGAATTTTCTGGTGCCTCATGCCGGCGGGCATGACCGAAGCGACAAGACCTGCCAACTCCGCCGTCGTCTCAATCGGAGAGGACTGTCTCTTTCTTGATATTGCCCTGGCAATTCGCGCAGCCATTTTTTCTTCCCCGTATAATCGAATAATCTTTCCCAGTTCAGTTGGCGTATAATGGTTGACAATATCATAAGCGCTAAGCTTCAAATCCTGATCCATCCGCATGTCCAGTGGCGCGGACTGATTGAAACTAAACCCTCTGTGCGCCGTATCCAGTTGATGGGAAGAAACACCCAGATCCAGAAGCACGCCATCAACTTTCTCGATATGCAATTCTTTCAGTACAGAGGCCAGATCGGAAAAGTTGGCCTTAATAAGAGTTACTCTCGACCCGAATGGCGCCAGCCTCTCTTCGGCGGCTGAAAGGGCATCCGTGTCACAATCGATCCCGATCAGCCGACCCTGTGTCTGTTCCAAGATAGCGCGTGCATGTCCCGCTCCGCCTATCGTGCCGTCCACATAAACGCCTGTTTTGTTTCCCACAAGCCACGACAGAACCTCCTGAAGCATCACCGGCTGATGAGAAAAATCAGCGTTCATGATCATATACCCAGGTCAGCTATATAATCACTGTACTTATCCATGTCGGCGGCGGCTTTCTTCATTTCCTCGTCAAACCGCTCCTTCGACCAGATTTCGATATCTTTGATCATGCCCACCAGAACTATATCTTTTTCCAGATTGGCGTGTTCGCGTAACGTAGGTGGAATCAACACCCGGCCCTGACCGTCGAGAATGCAGTCCGCCGCGGGGGACATAAATAATCTCTGAAACGAGCGGACTTCCTTGCGTAAAATGGATTGATGTGATATTTTTTCTTCAAGTATAGTCCATTCATCGGAAGGGAAAACCCTGAGGCAGCCATCCCCTTTCGTGATGACCATGCGGTTATCGTGCTCTTGTGCAAAAATCTCACGAAACTTCGACGGGAAAATGATTCTTCCCTTTTCGTCGATAGCATGGTGAAATTGGCCACGAAATCTAGACACTTAAAATATCCTCCACATCCATCCACTTTACTCCACGTGGCCCAACTATAGAGAGGGAAATTGCCTTTGTCAAGGAAAAAATGCATCTTTTCCCTTATCAAGTAACTTAAAATTACTAACAAAACGGGAAATCTGGCCGGATCATTTCAAGCGATGGTCCTGTAAAATTTTCAAGAAGGTTCAGAAACGATATCCATACGGAGGGAAAAATCGTAAAAACAGGATGGAAGATTAATTATATATTAATAAAATCAAACAGATAGGAAATACTACCGCAAGGGCTTTTTTTCTTTATTGCTGTCTGGCACCGATTGTTCAGCAGTACCGGTAACATCAAGGCCGGTGGCGTTTTTGCCGACATGCTCACCTTCACCACCCGTTGCCTCAATTCCGACAACATCCTCACTGCCAGCATAGGCACTAGCAGCAGCCTCTTTCCGAATGCGCTTTGTTGCAGCAATATGATCACTTAGTCTTGATGAAAAAAAGTGAGTGCCGTCATTTTGGGCCACAAAAAAGAGGTAATCCACTTTTGCCGGATTGAGAATCGCCTGAAATGAATCCAGCCCGGGACTGGCGATGGGCCCCGGCGGCAATCCATTGATAATGTAAGTATTATAGGGAGATTCCCTCCTGTAATGACTGCGCAGGATTTTCCCGTCAAAATCTTTCAGGTCGTAAACCGTTGTGGGATCAGATTGAAGCGGCATTCCCTTACTCATCCGGTTATAAAAAACGGCCGCAATCAAAGGCTTTTCCTCCGTCTTCCAGGATTCTTTACCCACAAGGGAGGCAAAGGTCACAAACTGATGAGGATCAAGACCTTTTGCCGCCGCCTGTTTAATCATCTCCGGTGAAATTTTTTCCCGGAAACGATCAACCATGGAGCGCATAATCTGCCTGGTGCTCATGGAACGATTGAATAAATATGTGTCAGGGAAAAGATAACCTTCAATCGAAGGCGCTTGGATACCCAGCAAAGATAAGAATACCCTGTCTTCCGCCAGTTCAAAGAAGGTTTTTTCATCGATCAGTTTATATTCTATAAGACGGGCCGCAATCTGCTTAAGTGAAGAATCCTCGTAAATGGTAACCCGATAATTCTTAATATCCCCACGAATAAGTTTATCAACCAGCTCGGAAGGGGAAAGAGAGGTGGAAAATTCGTATTCCCCGGCACGTATGGTGCGGGTGGCTCTTTTGACTCCGACTAAAGCATAAAAGAAAAACCTGTTTTTCACCAATCCGGCATCACTGAGAATTTTTGTTGCTTTAACAAAACTGGTGCCAGTAGGAAGATCAACCAACACGGTTGCGCCTTTTTGCGGGTCAATCGGGGTTTTTGCGTAAATAAACAACCATGCGCCAAAAACAACCGCAAGAATAACCGGCACCAGAAGAACGTAACAGAATATTTTTTTTATGCTTACTTTCATTCCCCGCCACACGGACCTGTTTGAAAAAATGGAATATTTAAAGACGGGATCTAAGCCTGCCCTGTCTCTGCTTTGCCGAGGTTATCCAGATAACTCTGCAGGATCAGGCAAGCCGCAAGCTGATCGACTTTTTCTTTCCGCTTTC
>JAGFXG010000111.1 GCA_017860985.1 Deltaproteobacteria bacterium | reverse complement strand
GCTCATCAGCAAATACGCATTCGGAGAATTGAAAAAGGTTTCCGCTAACAATAATAAGGATCAGGATAAAGATAAAGATAAGGATAAGAAATAGGTTGCAGGAGGCTCAAACAATGATAAAAAAGATTACGATATGCAGTTTATTGATAATGCTCATATTCTGCGTTCCGGTTTACGCCGGAGCGCCAATGACCGCTGTGGAGGCAACCGTCAACAGAGTGCTTGACGTGCTGCGTGATCCCAAGCTTAAAGACCCAAGCGCCAAAAAGATAAAGGCGGAAAAACTCCGCGTGATTTACAAGGATATGTTTGACGAAATGGAGTTTTCCAAACGCACGCTCCAGCGCAACTGGACCAAGTTTACACCCGATCAGCGCAAGGAATTTGTTGATCTGTTTGAACAGGTTCTGGAGAAAGCATACCTGGATAAGATTCTGGATTACTCCAATGCAAAAATCGTTTTCCATAAAGAAACGATGGCGTCGGATGACAAGGCGGAAATTCAATCGAAGATTGTGACCTCCTCAAAAGAAATCCCTATTTTTTACAGGATGAGTCTCAAAGACGGCAAGTGGAAGGTTTATGATGTGGTTGTGGAAAATGTAAGCTTGGTCCAGAATTACCGAACCCAGTTTAATGACATCCTGGCCAGCGGCACGCCGGAAAAACTGCTGGAAAGCCTGCGAAAAAAGGTTAACACGCAGTAAAATCCCCTGCCGCTGTTTTTGCGGACGGCGGCAACCGTTTTTTCAGGCCGGCATGGAACAAAAAAATGACAAAAGGCTATATATCTCAACATAAAATAGCGGGCGCCGTTTCATGAGACATTGCATTTCAATTATTATCCTGCTCCTGGTGATGTCCGCGGGCATCACACCGGGCTATAGCCTGGCTTCCGGATCTCAACAGTCACCGGAAGAATCATCCATCCAACAACCGTCACCGGCGAAGGCAGGAGGCACTCCGCCAGCAACGTCAAAGAAACCGAATGATGCTGTTAAAGATGATTACGCCGATGATCAGAACTTCGATTACGACGATCCGTTCGCGGAAGCAAAAGTGACCATTGCCGATCCGATAGAGCCGCTCAACAGAATCTCGTACCTTATCAACGATAAGCTGTACTACTGGGCAGTCAAGCCGGTGGCAACTGTTTACAAATGGATTGTTCCTGAACCCGCGCGGATCAGTGTGAAACAATTCTACTTCAACGTAAAATTTCCCATCCGTTTCATCAATTGTCTGCTGCAGACCGATTTCAGCGGTGCAGGGGTTGAATTCGGCCGTTTTTCGATCAATACGATATGGGGCATCGGAGGATTGTTTGATCCTGCTTCGGGAGGGGAAATCAAGCTGGCAAAACAGGATACGGATTTTGGACAAACCCTGGGCATGTATGGGGTGGGACATGGTTTCTACATTCTTTGGCCTGTGCTCGGTCCATCCAGTCCCCGCGACAGCGTGGATATCGCCGGTGAATATTTCCTGGATCCGCTCTCCTACTTCGGGCCGTGGTACACAGGCATTGGCATCAGGCCCTTCAAAATCATCAACAACGCGTCCCTGGTCATCGGAGAATATGAGTCTCTTCAGGAAGCGGCGCTTGATCCCTATGTGGCCATTCGTGATGCCTACGCCCAATACCGCGCAAAAGCGATCAAGGCACGTAAGGCAAGGTCCCTGATTTTTAAAGACTATGACGGCGGCGATTCCCCGGCCGTTCCGTCGACCGTGAAAGAATAAATTCATCAAAAAGGGAGAACGGTTACGAAAAAATTAGGATTGTTCATCATCCCGGTATTGTTGATTCTGTTCCTGGCCCCGGCTACTGCCGTGGGTGGGATGTTCGGTCCGCCGCAAACCTCATCCAGAGAATCCGGGGGTCTGAATACGGCGATCGGCTACTGGTATCATGAAGACACTTTCAAGAATGACACAAACCATCCAATCAGGCAGCATCATGTTTACTCGCAGGTTTCCTACGGATCAAAGAATATCTGGGAAATATACGGGCGTATCGGCGTGTCGGATCTGAAGATTTTTGACGCCTCAAAGTCCACCCATACATTGACCGCGACGATAAAAGATCACTTTGAAGAAAACTGGAAATTTATGGGAACACTGGGAGCAAAGGGCTTTTTCCCTGTCAACAGTGTTTTCGGCATCGGTGCCTTCATCCAGGCAAGCGGCAGCTTCAGCAACTATACCGACAACCTCGTCGGAATTTATCGTTCGACACCGTTTACTGATGATTTGAAAGTCAAGAATCTCTGGAATGTCAATTTCGGAATCGGCGCGCAGGCAACGGTTCCCTATGGCATAAAACTGTATGCCGGCCCCTTCGTCTATTATGCCGAAGCAGACGCGCAGCTTGCTTCCGGCATTCCGGGAATTCAGTCGGGAGATCAAAGAATAATCTGGAAGAATAAATCGATCATCGGTGGATACTTCGGGGCGGACATACCGCTGGCCAAAGGATTTCGTCTGAACATCGAAGGGCAATACACAGACCGGTTTTCTATCGGTTCGGCGATCACTTACACCTATTAAAACATAAGGATAAAAAATGGTTTCCAAAAGAAAACCCAGCTCCTTATCTAAATTGAAGATTGGCGTTTTATACGGCGGCCGATCAGGAGAACACGACGTATCACTTTGCTCGGCGGCATCCGTTGTAGCAGCACTGGATAAATCCAAATATGATATCATCGCCATCGGAATCGACCGCGACGGACGCTGGTACGTTCAGGATCAGCCGGAAATTGTAAATGATAAAACCTTTGGTAAAATTCTATCCTTGAAAAAACGGGGATTCTGGCTGGTCAATCATTTCGAGCAGCAAAACAAACTGCATATTTACAATCTCGAAAAGAGCGGCGAAAAAGTCGTGGTTGACCTGATCTTCCCCGTCCTGCACGGTACGTATGGCGAAGATGGAACGTTGCAGGGGCTGCTCGAGCTGGCCATGGTTCCCTATGTGGGCGTGGACGTAGCCGGTTCCGCCGTCGGAATGGACAAGGACATCGCCAAGCGTCTGCTGAAGGAAGCCGGCATCCCGGTGGTCCCGTGGATCACCATCAGCAGACACGAGTGGCGTGAATCACCTGAAAAAATTCTGCGCAGGACATCGAAAGAACTGAGCCTGCCGGTTTTCGTCAAACCTTTGTGCACCGGTTCTTCCGTTGGCATCAAAAAGGTGAAAGTAAAAAAAGACCTGGCCCAGGCCATTGATTATGCCTTTCAGTACGACACGAGGATCATGATTGAAACGGGCATCGACTGCCGTGAGATTGAGTGCGCAGTTCTCGGCAACGAAAATCCGGAATCGTCCATCACGGGTGAAATCCTCCCCCAACATGAATTTTATTCCTACGAAGCCAAGTATCTTGATCCCGATGGTGCAAAGATGAATATCCCGGCAACGATTCCCACCAGGCTGTCAGCGGACATCCGCAAAACTGCAGTCAGGGGCTTCAAAGCGCTTAACTGCAATTCGATGGCGCGCGTTGATTTTTTTCTGGAGAAAAAGACAAACAGGTTTTATTTAAACGAGATCAACACCCTGCCCGGATTTACCAGTATCAGCATGTATCCAAAACTCTGGGCAGCTAGCGGACTCGAATACAGCAGGCTCCTTGATCGTCTGGTTGAACTGGCCCTTCAACGTCATCGGGAAAGATCGTCCATCAAAACGGATTAGCCTACCTTTCCATTAAGGTTTCCTGCTTAACATCATTGTCCGATTATCGGCCAAGGCCTGGCTTCCTCGAGCTCGAAGGCAAGTTCGAGAAGTTCCCGCTCTAGGCCGAAAGCGGCGCCAAACTGGACACCCATGGGCAGGCCGCTGTTGCTGAATCCCAGCGGAAGCGATATGGCCGGGGCACCGCTGACATTTTGCAGCGGAGTGAAAGTCACATAATTTCCGATCCGTTCAAACGCTTCATCAAAAGGAACATCCGGTCCCAGATAACCAAGTTTTGGAACGGGGTGGGCAAGCGTCGGACTGAGCAGTATATCGCAGGTGCTGAAGATACCATTATATATCCCGGCGAATTTGCGTAACCTTCTTATAACGGCCGGTGCTTTATATGATTTTTTGAGGAACAGACGGCTGAGATTTATCGTCCAGTCCTCCAGCTTGCTTCGATTGAAGCCCCGGTTGATTAATAACCTTCCATAAAATCTAAAGGAGAAGGCCAGCATCCCCCAGTAGATGATAAAGTCGTCAGCCATCTGCGCATCACAGGGACAGGGGATTTCTCTTACCGTGTGGCCGAGTTCTTCGCAGAGAGCTCCGGTACGGCGAACCAGATCCGCTGACTCGGAATGTGCGGGCGTACCATAAGGCAAATCCGTAAAAAGAGCGATGCGCAGGCGTTTCTTCCCCGGGTGTTGCACCAACCCTATCTCGGGCATTTTAGGAGCACGGCGATATTGTTCCGCACCGTGGTAAAATGTGGCCGTATCGCGGACCGTGCGTGACAACACACCTTCGTAAACGATATTAACCGGCATCAACTGCGATCCTTCTATTGGTGCCAGTCTCCCCCGTGAAGGTTTGAGCCCGACAAGACCGCAGCATGACGCCGGAATACGAATGGAGCCCCCGCCATCGTTACCGTGCGCCAGCGGGACAACACCTGCAGCCACCAGCGCCGCCGACCCGCCGGACGATCCTCCGGTGGAATAATCAGTATGCCACGGATTACGCGTGACGCCGAATGCAAGAGGCTCTGTTGTTGCCGTCAAGCCAAATTCCGGCAAAGCGCTTTTTCCTAAACAGACAAGGCCTGTCGAAAAAAACTGTTTAACAAACCCGCTCGACTTTCCGGCGGGTTTATTTGGAACAGCCCGGGATCCCCAAAGCGTCGGAACACCCTTTACGTCATCGATGTCTTTGATAAAAGAAGGCACTCCCGCAAAAGGGCCGGGCACAGGTTTTTTTACCTGCTCACGAGCCATATCAAAGGTCTCTGTGACAATAGCATTGAGTACCGGATTCACCGACCTTGCGCGTGCGATTGCGGCTTCAACCGCTTCAGCAGCGCTGATTTCCCCGGAAGAAATTTTTTCCGCGATTCCAACTCCATCGAGGATTCCCAGCGCGTCATTGCAAAAGGCACTTACCCTTTTCTTCTCTTCGCTCATAAGATTGATAAACGTCCTTTTTGTGGAGGAATTATAGAAAGCACGGTCCCGTATGTCAAGGTAATACCAAGTCGCATAGACCGGATGCGCATTCCGCAAGGAAGCGCAAAAAGAAACGATTCCTTCCCTACCGGTAGTTGCCACTCTGAAATTGGCAACTACATGCGACTTGGTGTATGTCTATGGTGTCACAATAGCAAATGTACCCGGAGCTCTGTCGATCAGCGTGAAGAAACGGACCAGATCGATCCTGCTGCCGTCAATTTTCAGTTCGCTGTTCATCAGCGTGTCCTTCACACCGGCGGTACCGGCCACCATTTTGACGAAAAGATTCTTGGGCAGTGTCATGGTTGCATTGGCATTGGCTGCCGGAGCTGCCTTTTTGTGATGCAGCACCGCGTTTTCTATCCAGAGCACATGTGATTCCCCCGTATCAGAGATGACCAGATTGATCGTGAGATCCTTCCCCTCCGCGGACGGACCGTCAAGACCTGACGCCATGGCATCAAGGAAATACTCTGTCGGCGTCTGCATGAGCATGTCGATGACGTTTTTCCTATCGATGCCCTTCTTCGGCGGACCCATGCGCAATTCGATGGCCGCTGTCAGATAGCTGTTGCGCCAGGTGGCTGCTTCGGCCATGTAGCCCATTTGCTCATAGGTGCGAGCCAGCAATTCGTTTGCTTTCTCGTTGACGGGCTCAGCAAACACGACGTGATTCAACAGTTCAGCGCTCCAGCGATAGTCTCCTTTATCGAATGCTTCCTCAGCGGCTGCGATGGTTCTTTCGGCCCCACCGGCAAGATCTAGATATCGCCTGGCCGACTCCTCAGGCGTCAAAGGGTTCAGGTTCGCCGGATTGCCATCGTAGAAACCCATATAGAATTGATAGACTGCCTTGACGTTGTGTCGCAGATCTCCATAATAGCCGCGGCTGGAAAGGTAGGTCGAAAGTGAGGCGGGCAGTTTGATCCTGTCGGCGATTTCTCGCGCAGTATAGCCTGCATTGATGAGACGCACTGTCTGGTCATGCGTGTATTTGTAAACGTCGCGATGCCTGGTAATGAACTCTGCGATATGCGTCCGGCCCCAGACCGGGTGGTTGTGTGTGTTGAAACACACGTCGGCATCGACGGTCTGCTCCAGGGCCTGCTGCAGATAGTCAGCCCAGCGCAGGGCATCCCGCACCTTTGCGCCCCGCACAGGCAGCAGGTTGTGCATGGTCCGGCCTAGAATTTCAGCACCGCAATAAGCCTTTTTCTCAGGAAGAAGGAAGGTCAACTCGGCTGGAGCTTCTGCCCCCGGCACATTGTAGAAAACGAAGCGCACGCCGTCAATGACCATCGTCTCCCGGGGTTGCCTGATGACGATATTTGGAATCAGGATACCACAACTGCCGGATGCAACGGCCTTACCTAATCCCGTATCGACCATCCCTTTGGCGGAGGGCTCGAGAGCCATGCCAAACTGATAGCCCGCCCGGCGCGCCATGGCGGTTCCGACTAAAATGTTTTCACTGACAGCCTCCTCCATAAATCCATCAGGCGCAATGACAGGAATTTTGCGGCGGGATACCTCTTGAGGAGAAGTCACTCCCAAAGCCCCGCCGAAATGATCGATATGACTGTGTGTAAAAATTACGGCCGATATCGGTTTGTTTCCCAGGTGCTTGCGGGCAAAGAGAATTGCTGCTTCCGCACTTTCCCGGCAGGTCAATGTGTCTACTACAATCCACCCGGTCCTGCCTTCAATCAAGGTCATATTGGCAATGTCAAAACCACGCAGCTGGTAAATCCCTTCCGTTACCCGGAACAAACCGATTTGGGCATTGAGAAGGGCATGCCTCCAGAGACTCGGATTGACCGTCCGGGGCGCCTTGCCTTCGACAAACGTAAACGCGTCAAAATCGATCAGCACCACTCCTGCCGAATTGGTAATCTTTCCATGGGGTCTGGCAATCAGGCCGCGTTTGGCATCATCAAAATCTTTCGGGTTGTCAAGTTTCAGTGATTGAGAAAAACGCTCATTGGCCGTCAGCGTGGATATCGTTGCGTCACCGGCAGCAACGCCTATTCCGGAATATTTAACACCGCATCCGGCAATTATTCCCAAAAGTGCCAGACAGAAGGAAATGGTGCAAAAGATTTTCATAAAACTCTCCTTTTAATTACCCGCATCACACAATAGAAATCCCCGAACTCCTGCTGAGAAACGGGGATTCAATAATCTCTTTCTATCATCACCCTTTAAAAAGGGTCCAGATTAATTGTTAAACCATTGACAATTTTTCTTTTGATCCCGCTCACGCGGGACGAACTTTATTTCCTGAACCGCCTTCCCTAGTCGGCTAGAGGTTCATTGCATATTTCACCCTGGGCAAGCGTTAATCCTCCCGTACCCCCGTAGAGCTCATCATACTCCATTTTCGTTTTTATTAACCTGCTCCGGGCTAACTGTAGGCTGCCTTCCCATTCTCTGATCATCTTCCTGTAGTTTTCGGTTTTGTCCCTGTCTTCCTGTGATTGGTCAGGATAGCCGGCATACCTCTTTTCCATCTCCTGGTAACACTCAATGAGTTTTTCATTAAACCGGACATTTTCTTCTTGATCTCTAATTATAGCCTTATGGAGTTCCTTCTTGTCTGTGTTGTTCACATATAACATAACGACCCCCTGAAATTTAGTTGCCCCTCTTCTTCTA
>JAGFXG010000006.1 GCA_017860985.1 Deltaproteobacteria bacterium | reverse complement strand
TATGAAGGGGAGCGCTGTGATCGGTTTCGGGATGAGGCAAAATAAAAAAATGATATAAGCACAGGGCCAGAAAAAACGCGGCAACAACAACAAATGTAATCGACCAGGCAGAAGCCACCGGGTAGCCGTGTTTTTGCAGCGTGCCGGCCAGAATGACCAGCCCGCCTTTGGATGCGATAGTGGCCACGCGGTAGAAAACCGTCCGTACGCCGACAAACGCCGCCTGCCCGGGAGTGGTAAGGCCCAGCATGTAAAATCCGTCAGCGGCAATATCGTGGGTGGCGGAGGAAAACGCCATGATCCAGAGCATGGCGAGTGTATAGCGGACGAACTCGCTGGCGGGCAGCGTAAGCGCTACGCAGGCAAACGATCCGCCGATGGCCAGCTGCATGGTGAGTATCCAGAAGCGCTTGGTGCGGAAGAGATCGACAAAAGGGCTCCACAGGGGTTTGATGACCCAGGGCAGGTACAGCCAGCTGGTGTATAGGGCGATGTCGGTGTTGGAGAGTCCCAGGTTTTTATACATCACCACGCTGACGGTCATGACGATCATGTAGGGAATGCCTTCCGCAATGTAAATCGAAGGCACCCAAAGCCAGGGGTTGCGGGCTTTTTTCGCCGATATTTCATTGGAAGGGGACATGGAATTCCTTTGCCTTGTTTTTTCGCGCTTTTTCCGGGTGATCATTGATGAGACGCATCAATATAACTTCTTCAAAATCGCGTCTGTAAAGTAATGTGCCAAAATTTTTTCCGTCGGCTGCCCTTGAGATGCCATCACCGCCGCACCGATCTGGCACAGGCCCACTCCGTGTCCCCATCCGCCGCCATGGAAGATGAATCGTTTGATCCGACCGTCCATATCATGTTCAACGGCAACAATAAAAGCGCTGGAGAGCAAATGGCTTTCCGAAAGCCAGCGGCGGATTTCCAGTTCCTTGCCCACGACAACGGTTTTTTTTGACCCGATGATTTTCAGTTTGCAGATTCTGCCGGACGGGCCTCTTTCTATCGGTATGATATGTTGCAGATCGCCAAAATCAATGCCGGATTTTTTACAGAGAATGGCTTCCAGCTCCTCCCGTCCATAGGCCGCCTGCCAACGGTAGAAATGCAGCGTTTCCCGGTCAAAGGCCGGCAGTATCCTGCCCAGCAACTCTGCATCCGCCGTGTTGCAATAGGCGGACGGCCGGGACGTCAGCCAGTCCGCCGCATCTTTCTCCGATTGAACCGGCGGATGGGTACGTTCGCTGTCGGTGATGCTTTGCAGATAGGCCACAGACCGGTTTTCCCATGCAGACGGGAAAATTTCCGTTTGTCCGCCGCAGCATTTATAATAACGCGCATCGCAAATGTCACCGTCAAAAACAAGAAACAAACCCCTTGTGGCATCTATGGCGCGCGCGACATTTTCGGAGACTATTCTGGTGATGCCCTGGTACCGTTGGCAGTGGTCGTCGGCACAGACGTCAAATCCTTCATGATCGTTGACGTCCTGCCAGACGATGATTTCGTTTTCATCGCTCATCCCGGTGAGTGTTTGCCGGGGAGCTTTCTTTTTGGCCAGCATGGCGACCAGCCAGCTGCGGGCCGTGACAGCCTGTGCTTTGAGAAACTCCAGAGGTGCATCGGCGGACATTTCCGACGAGATGACGGAAGCAAGGTAGTCTTCCAAGGGCACGACATTGATGAGATGAAAGTCATTCCGGCCAACCATGGAAAGCAGGAGGGCGCCGCGAAAAGATTGCTCCTGGATTCTCTGCCAGTGAAAGTCAATGCCGATTTTTACGTTAAGTACGGTAAAAAACGTATCTGATGATGTGCCGGGATTGAGTAAAATTTCTTTCTGGCGGATGATTTCCCGACAGGCTGAATCGGCAAGAACGATTTGCCCGTTTTCGGCGCGGGCGGATAATTCGCCGGTTATGGCGCGGCCGTCCGGCAGAAAAAAAGTACCTTCCAGTTTCAGTCGGGATTCAGGACATTTTTGCAGGAGGGCAACTTTAATTTTCGGTTCGCTGTCGATCATTCATTCGTCCGGACGGTTTTTGATATCGCTTGTTTTTTTAAAGACAATATGGTGATAAGTCAAGCAAGTTGTCACCATGGATGTTTATCCGGTTCAAAGAATTCGATTTTCAGCAGACCTGGCGGGGTCATTGGACGTCCATGACAGCTTTTTGTTGGGTGGAAGACAGCAGGCCTTTTTTACTTATGGCTTGAATATTATTGGTTTATCATATATAAAAACACAAAATAAATATATCGGCGAATGGCGGATGGCTTATGGCGCATGTTTGGCCCATTGGCGGCGGAAAGGGCGGTTCCGGCAAAAGTTTCATTACCAGTTCGTTGGGACGGCTGTCGGCGGAACTGGGCAAGAAAACTCTGATCATCGATCTTGACCTGGGGGCGGCAAATCTGCACACCCTGGTCGGTGTGCCTGATCCGCAAAAGGGATTTTCCGACTTTATTCGCAAGAAAATTCCCCTTCTGGAAGACACGGTCGTGGAGACGCCTTCTGCAAACCTCTTTCTGATCAGCGGCGCTCATGATAATTTTGATATCGCCAATTTGTCATACGAACAGAAAATCAGAACACTCCGCGCCATAGCTAAACTGGACTTCGATCGAATTCTGCTGGATTTGGGCGCGGGGACGTCGTTCAATACGCTTGATTTTTTCCTCATCTCGCAAAACGGCATTTTTATCACCACACCGGAACCGACATCCGTTGAGAATGTTTACCGGCTGATCCGTTCCATTTACTTTCGGAGGATTCGTTATTGCTTCAATGTGACAGAATTCAAGGAGCTGGAAGTAGAGGCGGACCGGCAATTTGGCGACGGTTCCTTTAACAGGCCGGACAGCTTGATGAAAGTGATTTCCCGGACACATCCTGAAAAATATACGCAGCTGAATATTGAATTCGACGCATTTCGGTTCAAGCTCATTATCAATCAGGTTCGTAAACATGACAACGCCGCCCTCGGGTTGCAGATGTGCCGGATGATGGATAAACATCTGGGACTGAATATGGAGTTCCTGGGAAACGTGGCCTATGATGAACATGTTCATGATGCGATTTGTCAGCAGGTGTCATTTCTGGAACGCTATCCTTACACGAAAACAGCCACGGATCTGCGTGAGATTGGGAAGCAGATTGTTGAGTCGGCGGGCAGGCAACTGACGCTCCGCTATATGTGACGGAAAAAATAAAATCTTCGACGCAAAAAATACAGCCGGAGTGTAAGCATGCGGAAGGATTTTGACCAATTAAACTATTATGAAATGCTTGACATTAAGCCGGACGCGGTTCCGTATGAAATACGGCACGCCTATAACGCAGCGCTGCAGTTGTATCAGCCCGGTTCTCTGGTGAGTTATTCTTTCTTTTCGGACGGAGAGAGGAGAGCGATTCTGTCTCTCGTCGAAAAAGCCTACCAGACCCTGATCAACGACCAGTCAAGAAAAGACTATGATGCCACACTCATTAGCAGGGGAGAGATTGAAGCGAGGGATGAATCCGCACCGGATTTAAAGAAGCCGGTGAGTGTTTTTCATATCAGCCGCGGTCCCGCCGCCAGAACGGTTTTTATCAGCAGCGACGCGCTGAAAAACAAAATCAGTCAAAGCCGGATTATCACTGATATCCTGGCGCAAAGTGAGTTATCCGGTGAGGATTTGAAACAGATTCGCACCGAACTGGGTCTGACCATCGAACACATAGCTGAAGAAACGAAAATACGGGTGAATAATATCCGCAGCATTGAAGAAGGTCAGGCCGAGCAGATGCCGCCTGCCGTTTTTCTCAAGGGATTTGTCAAGTCATATCTGAAATGCCTCGGTCTGGACTCGGTGGAAGAACTGAGTGCCCGTTACATGAATACGGTTTCTCGCCCGAAATGACAGTTGTTGGTTAAGCGGCTGATGGACATGGTTTTTGTTGTCAGGTGATGACATTTATCGCAAAGGAGGGGGCAATGGAATCCGATATCATTAAAACATCACAAGGGGACCTGGTCATCAGTTTTCTGGGGCATGCCTCGTTGATGCTGTCCTGGAACGATAAAATCATTCATGTGGATCCTGTTTCGTGTGAAGCGGATTACAGGATGCTGCCCGGGGCTGATATGATTCTGATTACTCACGATCATGATGACCATATGGACTTGAATGCCGTGAAAAGCATTAAAACTGCCGCTGCGAAAGTTGTCGGCACTCCCGGGGTGGAAAAACAGCTTCATGGAATTGTTGTCATGAAAAACGGCGAGACTCGGACGGTGGACGGCCTGATGATTGAGGCCGTTCCCGCATACAATATCAAGCACATGAGAGCTCCTGGAATGCCTTTTCATCCCAGGGGCATTGGAAACGGCTATGTGGTAACATTCGGCGACAAGCGCGTTTATCTTGCAGGGGATACGGAAAACATTCCGGAGATGAAGGAGCTCAAAGACATTGACATCGCGTTTTTACCGATGAATCTACCCTATACCATGACGCCCGAAATGGTTGCCGACGCGGCGAGGGCTTTTCGGCCGAAAATCCTCTATCCTTATCACCAGGGAGAAACGGATACGGCAAAACTTGCCGAGCTGCTTAAAGACGAGAAGGGCATCGAAGTGCGCATCCGGAAAATGAAATAGAAGTCAGACGGCGAAAACCGGCAGGCACTTTGCTGCCGGTTTTATTCTATGGAGAATCCCCCTATCCGTGGGTCGGAACCATTTGAATCATCGTTAAAAGTGTGTTAAATATAATTTTATTAGTTAAATCATGAATTTTCATCGCGGAGCATGGTCACATGAGTGTCTTTGAATATGTGGCATTGGATAGCAAGGGACGCGAACGCAAGGGTTTTGTGGACGCTCCCGGTGTTGCGGCCGCCCGGCAGGCGCTTCGGGAGGGAGGAATTTATCCCGTCGAGATTCACCAGGCGCGGGAGAAAAAAAATTCTGCTCTTTCCAGTGCGCTGGAAATCGGTTTTCTGCAAAAGATATCGGCCAAAGAGGTTTCTATTTTTACCCGTCAGCTCTCCACGCTTCTGGGCGCCGGGATTCCGCTGGTGCCTTCCTTCACCGTCTTGCTGGCACAAACCAAGAATCCGCTGCTGCAGAAGATACTGGCCCAGATCCGGGCCGATCTCAATGAAGGCAAAAGCCTGACGGCCAGTATGGAAAATTATCCGCGCGTCTTTCCGCCTTTCTACATCAATATGGTTAAGGCCGGTGAAGCCTCCGGCACGATCAACCTGGTTTTGGAGCGCCTGGCTGATTTCAGCGAGAGCCAACAGGAACTGGTCAGTAAAATCCGCTCTGCTCTTGCCTACCCGCTGATCATGCTCCTGGTCGGTTCGATGGTCATTCTTCTTCTCATGACGTTTGTCGTGCCGAAGATTACGGGAATATTTGCCGATATGGAGCAGACGCTCCCGATGATTACCGTGGTCCTGATTGCCGTCAGTCATTTTCTAAAATCGTTCTGGTGGCTGATTTTACTGATCATCTTCGCGGGGATTGCCGCTTTTAAATATTTAACGACAGGGACTCAGGCCGGGCGACGTTTATGGGATTCATTTCGTCTGAAAGCGCCTGTCTGGGGTTCGTTGAATATGAAAATCGCCGTCGCGCGTTTTTCGCGGACGCTGGCGACGCTCTTGCAAAGCGGTGTGCCGCTCCTTTCGGCCATGGAAATCGTCCGCAATGTAGTCAATAATGTATATATCGGCGAGGCGATTACCCGGGCGGCCAGGGAAGTGGAAGAGGGGCAGAGTCTGGCCGTTCCGCTGGCGGCAAGCGGTCTTTTTCCGCCGATGGTGACGGAAATGATCGCCATCGGAGAACAGACCGGGTCTCTGGAAAAAATGCTTAATCGTATTGCCGTCGCATATGAAACGGAAGCCCAGTCGGATGTCATGGTCATGACATCGCTTCTGGAGCCGATTATGATTCTGCTGATGGGCTTGATTGTCGGCTTCATCGTTTTTTCGATTTTGCTGCCGATATTTGAAATGAACCAGCTCGTCAGATAATACAACAAAAGAGGTTTAATAATGAACAAGCAAAGTAAAAAAAGGGACAGGGAAGCCGGTTTTACGCTCATTGAGCTGATGGTGGTCATTGTCATTTTAGGACTGCTGGCCGGTATCATTCTTCCGCGTTTCATGGGGGAATCAGACAAGGCCAAGCAGCAGACGGCAAAGATGCAGATCGTTGGCATAGAAACCGCACTGAAAATGTATAAACTGGACAATGGCAGTTATCCGACAACCGAACAGGGGCTCAAAGCCCTCGTTGAGGCTCCCACCTCGGGCAATCTGCCGAAAAACTGGCGCAAGGGAGGCTACCTGGAAAAAGGGAAGGTTCCCAAAGATCCCTGGAAAAATGAATTTGTTTATGTGTGTCCCGGAAGCCACGGAGACTTTGATATTACCAGTTACGGCGGCGACGGGGAACCGGGTGGAGAGGACTTTGATAAGGACATCAATAACTGGGAAATTGAATAAACAGGGTTTTACGCTCGTTGAGCTGCTCGTGGTGATCGGACTGATCGGTGTGATTCTGGCCCTTGCAGTGCCCACGACACGCGATATCCTGACGGTCAACAACCTCAAAAAAGTATCGCGCCGGATCATCGGCCTGGAACGGCAGTTGCGCGCGGAAGCGGTCCGTGATCAGATGGATTATGTCCTGATGCTGGATATCCGAGGGGCAAGTTACTATGTGATCACATCCGATATGACCCCGGAAAAGAAGGATGAAATCAAAAAGAAAGCAATAAAATTTCCGGCAGGCGTGGCCGTTCTAGATGTCATCAACCAGAAAGATGAAAAGATTTCAGAAGGTGTTGTGAAAATCACGTTTGGACGGAATAATGTCTGTTCGCCGGTGATCATTCACCTGGGAGAAAATGAAGACAGGATGACGCTGGTCGTGAATCCCTTTCTGGGAGTCGCCGCTGTTTATGATCAATATGTTGAGATTTCGCCTGATGACGGTTTTGGTAGGGACACAGCAAAAAGGGGGGAAAGCAGTGCTTTATAAAAAAGCCGGCTTTACGCTTCTGGAAGTCATGGTTGCCATGTCTATCCTGGCCATGGCCCTTGTGGCGGTTTTTCACATGCAGTCGCAGAGCATTTCCATGGCCGGCGAGGCGCGTTTTCTTACCACGGCGTCGCTTTTGGCTCAGCGTAAAATGGCGGAAATTGAAGCGAACCAATCCACCGACAATAAAAGCCAGGAAGGAGATTTTACCCCGGACTATCCCGCTTATGGCTGGACAATCCAGGTGACGGACACGCAAATTGCAAAGCTCAAAAAAATCGAAGTAAATGTCTTCCACAAAGTTCTTAAAACGGGTGGGAACTATCAGCTTGTTCTCTACAGAACAGGCGGGATGTGAATCATGTCAGACAGGTTGCCCGCACATCATTCCTGCCCGCGTGGTTTCACGCTCCTGGAGCTTTTGATTGCCATTTCGATCCTGGGGGTTGTCTTGACGACGATCTATGCCGCATACAGCGGGGTGTTGACCAACATCAGGGAACTGGGCGAAGATTCCCGCATTTATCAAATGGCGCGAGTGACACTGGACAGAATGAGCAGAGATTTGACCTCGCTGCAGCGCTCAAAAGATGCCTTTGTGCTGCAGTCGGAAGATGGCACCATTGGCAAACGTAACTTCGGGGCGATTACGTTCTGGTCCGCAGCCCATCTCGTTTTCGATGAAGGTGAGGTTTCCGGCACTCCGGCTGAAATCAGCTATTTTGTCCGGGAGGATAAAAATGGTGGTTTTTCGCTCTGGCGTTCCGATGTTGCCCGGGCCAAACCGGACCTGAATAAGAAAGCCGAAGGAGGAATCATCATTTGCCAGAATCTTCAGTCCCTGAATTTTAAATTTTACAATGAAAGCGGAGACGAGCAGGACTCCTGGGATACTGAATCTTCTTCGGAGTCGCAAAAAGGCAGGCCGCCTGCCATGGTTCAAATTGAGCTGATCCTGGCCAACGCCCGGGACGCA
The DNA here is from genome assembly GCA_017860985.1 of Deltaproteobacteria bacterium. Classification (GTDB taxonomy): domain Bacteria; phylum Desulfobacterota; class Syntrophia; order Syntrophales; family Smithellaceae; genus UBA8904. The sequence goes on along the minus strand of JAGFXG010000006.1, from coordinate 5,709 downwards.
GATAAGCCCTACAGATTTGCGACAAAAGTGTTTATACCGGTGAAAAAATGAAGCGTTTGAAAAGAATCTTCAACAGTCATTCAGGCATTGCACTGATCACAGTCATCCTGATTCTCAGCATCCTGGTGGCTGCCGCCCTGGAGTTGAACCGGTCGTCGCGCTCCGACATTTATCACGCGGCCAATACCGGCGATGGTCTTAAGCTTGTCTATATCGCCAAATCAGGTTTTTACGCCGCCGCCGCCCTGCTGGCTGATGCGAAAAGCGAATATGAAACCCTGCGCGATGACTGGGCGCAGGCCGAGGTTTTGTCCGCAAAGTCCAAGGCATTGTTTAGCAACGGTTCTTTCATTGTCAGAATTGAAGATGAAAAAGGGAAGATTCCGCTCAATAAGCTTGTGACCGGCAGCACGGTGAATAGCGACATCAAAGAGGTCCTGCTTCGGCTTTTGAAACAGAAGGAATTTGATCTGGAGGAAGCAAAAGCGGTGGAAATTGTGGACGCCATCATTGACTGGATGGATGACAATGAGGAAATCACCGGCATGGGTGCGGAAAGCTCCTACTACTCGTCATTGTCTGTACCCTATACCGCAAAAAACGCGCCGCTGGATTGCATTGAGGAATTGCTTATGGTAAAAGGCATTACAAATGAACTTTTTGGCGGAACAAAAAAAACACCCGCTCTGTCACAGTTTTTGACCATTTACGGCACAGGGGTCATCAGTATCAATACGGCGCCCAAAATGGTCCTGAGAGCCCTTTCTCCGGAGATCACGGATGAATTAGCTGATCGAATAGACGAGTATCGGAAAAATACGAACAATGATCTGTCATCCGTTGACTGGTATAAAAAAGTCTCCGGTATGGGGGGTATAACGGTCAATTCGGGTTTGATTAACGTTGCGAAAAGCAATTATTTCAAGATTTACACAACCGGTGTGAGTGATAAGATGAAACAGAACATTACGGGTGTTATGCAGCGTTCACCTTTTAAAATCATGAGCTGGAGACAGGATTAATGCCGGAAATGATTCTCGGTCTGGATATTGGCACGGATGCAATCAAAGCTGTGCTGGCCATCCCCAGGGGCCGTTCGGCCATGCGTGTGATTGCCGCCGAAACCGTGCACCTTGAAGAAGGCGTTGATCTGGATGCGGCATTGGAAAAAATGGCAGGGATGATTCTGCCCGCTGCGCCGTCAAGGATTCGCTGCGTTGTTTCGCTGCCGCCTTCCGACGTCATGTTTCGGCAGGTACACCTGCCTTTTCACGATGACGGTAAGATCAAAAAGACACTGCCTTTTGAACTGGAACCGCTCCTGCCCTTACCCATCGAGAAGGTTGTTGTCGATTACCTGCCTTTGCCCGAAGAGGGTCTGCTGGTGGCAGCCGTCGAGAAAGAAAAAATCCGGAAAATCCTTTCGGCGGTTGAAGGGCGTTTCGGGGATGTCATTGCCATCGATATCTCATCATCGACTCTTGTTTTGCCGTTTCTGGAGCAAAAAGCCTTAACCGGCGTGGGCATCGTGCTCGATATCGGCGCTTCCTCCACGTTCGCGGCATTTTATGAAAAAAACACCCTGATCCAGATCCGCTCCTTTGCCTTTGGCGGCAATACCGTTACGGCCGCTCTGGCACAGGATTTATCCTGCAGTGCCGCGGAGGCTGAATCCGCAAAAATCGATGCCAGCTATGGAACGAACATCACAAGGGCAACAGCTGTCTGCCGCCAGTTTTGCGTGTCCCTCAAAAGCACCATTGAATTTATGCTGCTTAACGAAACCCTGCACAGTTCACCGGCCCAGATCATGGTTACGGGAAGCGGAGCCTTATTTGAACCGCTCATGGGAGAACTCGAAAAAAACTTTCGTGCGCCTGTAACAGTTCTGGATACTAACATGTTTGGGCAACTGGACATTGACAAAAACCTGCAGGATCGTTATCAGCCGTCCATTATGAATACCGCTCTTTCCAATGTGAAAAGAGCCTTTTCATCGCGCAAATCCTTTAATTTTATCCAGGGCGAATTCACGCGAAAAAGCGTTGGCTTCGGTTTAAAAAAAGAATTGCGGTGGGGAGCTGCCGTTCTGGGCATCATGCTTTTTATGGTGGCAGTTGATCTGGTTCTTGATTATCAGGTACAGGCGAAGCAGGCCAACGCACTCAAAAGCCGGATCACTCGAATCTTTCAAAAGTATTATCCGCCGCCTGCCGTGATGGTTGATCCGGTGCAGCAGCTAAAAACCAAGCTCGCTGAAGACAAAAAGATTTACGGGGCGGGCGACGGCCATTCAGGGGTCAGTGTTCTGGAATTATTAAAGGACATGTCCAGGCTGATTTCGCCCTTGCTGGATGTTCAAATTAAACATTTTCATTATGAAAACAATGTCGTTTTGCTCAAAGGAGAGGCAAAAAAAATCGATGACGTGACGTCTGTCAAAAACGACCTTTCAAAATCGAAGTACTTCAAAAACGTCGTCATCAATTCTACCAGCCTCAATAAGGAAGGTGCCAGGGTGAATTTCGATTTGAGGATAGAGCTGCTATGATCAGGGAATACTGGACAAAACTGGACACCAGGCAGCGTTACCTTATTGCCGCCTGTGCCGCCGTGGTGATTTTCACCCTGGTGCTCAGGTTTGTCGTTTTCCCGCTGTGGGATTCCCGGGCCAAAATGAAAAAATCTATCACCGGCAATTCAAAAAAACTTGATGAACTGGTAAAGATTGATGCCGAACTGGCTGTTCAGAATGCCAAAATATCGCGGATGAAGAAAACGCTTGGTTTGCGGCGTTCCAATTTTACGCTTTTTTCCTACCTGGAGAAAAAAGCGTATTCTGCCAATGTCAGGGGATCAATCACACACATGAATTCCATGCAGGGTGTCAAGTCCACCTCCTTTGAAGAAACGCTCACCGATCTGAAACTTGAAAAAATAACAATCAAGCAGCTCGCGGATTTTATCTATCAGATCGAATCGCCCGACGAACTGATTCGAATCAAACGACTCACGGTGGAAAAAATGAAGGAAAATCCGGATTACATAAACGCCCAGTTTATTATTGCCTCTTATGCGCCGGCATCTTCGCGGTCTGGAGGTCAATAGACGCCATGCACTTCTTGAAAAACAGGATTCTCTGGCTCACGATTTACGCGATCGGCATTACCGGTGTGTTTTTGTATTTTCTTTTCCCCTCGCAGGTGGTTCTGCAAAGACTGGAGGCCGCCGTGAATTCAGCCGGTTATCTTTTGGAAGCCGGTTCGTTGCGCCCCTCTGTGCCTCTGGGCATCAAGCTCAAAGATGTAACGGTGCATTCCGGGCAGGCGCCCTCCGACGCTTTATTCCGGGGTGAGTTTATGGATCTGCAATTCAATCCGTTCAGCGTTTTCCGGAAAAACAAAACCGTTTATTTTAACAGCAGGGCATATGGCGGGAGCTTGGGAGGCCGTGCTGATTTCCTTTCCTTTGACCATGCAAATCCGCCTTCCGGGGGAAGCATCCATTTTCAGGATATTGACATAGCGCGCTGTAACCCGGCTGTCTTTCCCCTGATCAGAGGATTGACAGGCCATGCGAAGGGATCGGCGACTTATGTTCTCGAGAACCCTGCAAACCGGATTTCCACCGGGAAAATGCTTCTTTTTCTGACGGGGGGAAGCTACGCGTTGCCGGAACCGTTTTTGGGGGTCAGCCGTTTTGAGTATGACCGCGGTGAGGTGAGTGCCAAATGGCAGAGTGGCAGCGTAACGCTTGAAAAATTTGAAATTTTAGGATCGCGGATGAAATGCTCTTTACAGGGCGATATTCAGCTCGCACCCCGTTTGGAGGAAAGCCGGCTTAACCTAAAGGGTGTGCTGGAGATGTCCGGCAATAATAATGTTAAAATGAATGTTACGGTAGGTGGGACGCTGGCCAGCCCGTCATTCCGCTATATTTAATGAACGGGACGGCCGCAGCAGGGATAAGATGACATGAATGAAATGTGGGCAAATATCATCCGTCTGATGAGAACAGGGTGGGACCGGATCACAGCCGTCGAGGGTGACGTCTCGCTGCTGGCAGATTATGTGAAGCCCTTCATCATAGTTGCTGTCATTACGATTTGCTCTTTTCTTCTGGTGGACATCTTTTATAATGTGATTGGCTTGAGAATGGTTTATCGTTCGACAGACGGGAATGTTCAGCCTGTGGTCGCGGTGGAACCCTTGATGCAGGCGCCCGGTGCCGAACAATATAAAATCATTACAGAACGAAACTTGTTTTTAACAACGCTTCAGCCCGTCGCTAATGAAAACGCGGTTGGAGATTTTTTACCCAGCGAGGAATATACGGCCTTTGATTTGAAAGGGACAGTTGCCATAAATGAATCCATAGGCTATGTTATTGTTGAAGAAAAAGGTAAAGGCAAACAGAAACTCTACAAACTGGGAGAGATGATCGGTTCGGCCAGACTGATTCGCATTACGCGCAATACGGCCGTTCTGCAGGATGGCGAAAAAGAGTTTGTGATGAAGGTCAAGGATGTCGATAAAGGTGCCTTGACGGGAGGGCCTTCCGTTACGGGAGTCGAATCTGTGGGGATTAGCAGGCAGGAATCCGTAGAGGCTTTCAGTGATATAAAATCCGCCATGAGCCAGGCGATTGTCAGGCCTTTCCTTTCCGCCGGCGTCCCGCAGGGATTCATTGTTTCCAATATCGTACCCGGCAGTGTATATCAGCGGCTGGGTCTGCAAAACGGTGATGTTGTCGTGGATGTAAATAATAAGAAGCTGGAAAGTGCAGACGATATTGTCAATTTATTCAATGCGATGCAGACAGGCGGAAGCGTATCGGTCAACCTGATACGCTCGGGGAAGAAAGAGACGATTAACTATACTTTTCAATAAGCCGCCTTATATGGAGAATTGACTGCCCATGTATACAGAGTTTTTTGGTTTAAATGAAAATCCGTTCAAATTGTCCCCTGAGCCGGGCTATCTGTTTTTGAGCGAACAGCATCGTGACGCTCTCAACTATATGATTTACGGAATCGTGGAGAAAAAGGGCTTCATGATGATATCCGGCGATATCGGCACCGGTAAAACAACGATATGCCGGGCTCTCCTGGCCGTGCTCGATGGTCTGGTGGAAACCGCTCTTATCTTCAACACCTCCATTTCGGAAATGGATCTGCTGGACACCATTTGCCGGGAATTCGGCATACCCCTTGCGGATGAGCCCAGAACAAAGAAGGCTTATGTGGATGCACTAAACGGATTTCTGCTGGTCAACTTTGCCGAGGGGCGAAATGCGATTTTACTCATTGACGAGGCGCAGAACCTCTCCCATGGCGTGCTCGAACAGATCCGGATGCTCTCCAACCTGGAAACGGAAAAGGAAAAGCTCCTGAATATTATCCTGGTCGGACAGCCCGAACTCAGAACAACGCTTGCTTTGCCGGCGCTCAGGCAGCTCAATGAACGCATCACCGTGCGCTGCGAGCTTCGCCCTCTTTCGCCCGACGATGTCCGGCGATATGTTGTCCATCGTCTGCGTGTGGCCGGTGGTCCCGGAAAGATCCAGATCACTCCCGGAGCATATCATTCAATATATTATTTTTCCGAGGGGATTCCCAGAAGGATCAATGCGCTTTGCGACCGTGCGCTGCTGATCGCCTATCCAAAAAACGAAATGAAGATCAACCGCCGCATCGTTCGCAAGGCGGTG
>JAGFXG010000110.1 GCA_017860985.1 Deltaproteobacteria bacterium | reverse complement strand
GCTGTATGCATAGGAGGGTGTGTCAGTAGTCATTGCGGTACCGGTTGTTGTGCCATAGTCACCAGTAGCGTACCCGACTGCATATGTCCACATGGTAGTACCATCATAAACAGCCACAGAAATACCGCGCTTATTGTCTGCCGCGGCCATGGCGGCATCAACAGCTGCTTCAATTTTTTGTTGAAATGTTGGAGTTGCCGGAACTTCTGGAACTACTGGAACTACTGGAACTTCCGGAGCTGTTGTCGACACTGCAGATGCTGGAAATACTGGTGCGTCGCTGTTGCTGCAGCCAATAAAACTGGATGTGATCAGAAGCAAAAATGACAGCGCTAATAAAAAAGAAACCCCATTTTTCCACATTAATCCAAGTTTATACATTATTAATTTTTCCTTTAAGCCGTTAATTTTCTTTTTCAAACTGTGACTTTTCCGCTCCGCACACAGGGCAGGTCCAGGAATCAGGGATGTCTTCAAACCCGGTGCCCGGGGCGATGCCATTGTCCGGGTCACCTTTTTCCGGATCGTATACATAACCGCAAACGGAACATACATAACGGGCGGCGCTCTGTGCTTTGGGTTTGGTCGCAGCCGCTTCCTGGTCAAAAGTCGGCGCAGTTTTAGGAGATTTTCCGCCTTTGACATTCTGATAGTAATCATAGGTCATCGGCTGTCCTTCTCCCGTCAGATCCGCTTCGACGACCCTGCCTACAAATACCGTATGTGTTCCGCAATCGAGTTCGCCTTCAACCTCTGCTTCGATGAAGCCTATGGAATAGTCCAGAACGATCGGCACACCCGTGACGCCGCTTTTTGTTTTGACGTCTTTCAACTTATCAACGTCACGGCCGCTTTTAAAGCCAAACAGACCGATAAAGGTCATTGGCGCGGCCTCTGATAGGATCGAAACGGTAAATTTCCGGCTTTGCCGTATTAATTCATGTGTGTAGTTTTCCCTGTTGATGCAGATGACCAGGGTAGCCGGTTTAGATGTTGCCTGAACAATGGAATTGGCGATCTGGCCGTTGAATTTGCCTTCCTGTCCCGACGTTACGATGTAAAGACCGTAGCTGATTTTGTGAAGGGCTGCGCGGTTCATTTTTTATTTCCTCTTTTCCGAAATATTATGTTGACGCATCTTATAGCTGAATTCAATATTTCTTGCCAAGAGATTTCTATGCGGGTTTTTTCTTTTGACAAACGGACGTTTCTCTTATAGGGACTTTAAACGCTGGAGATTTTGCTCTTTTATCCGATCTGTCCGGGTACCTGGGCACTGGTTTAAAACCAAAAACCCTGAAGCCGGCTGCACATTGTAGCCCGGGAGAAAGAGAAAAAATCATGCTGACCTACCGAGCATTTACAGAGAAAAAATCCTTTAATTTTGAAGAAATTCTGGCGTTTGCCTATGGAACCCTCGTCTCGGATCCGCCGCCTTTTTTTGATGCACGTCTGCCCGCCCCGCCATTTCTCATGTTCGATCGAATCACGCTGATCGAAACCAACGGCAAAGGAGGAAGGATTGTTGCCGAGCAGGATATCCGTCTGGATGCCTGGTATTTTCAATGCCACATGCCGGGCGACCCGGTGCAGCCTGGATGTCTTGGTGTTGATGCGATCTGGCAGTTGCTGGGTTATTATTGTGTCTGGCGCGGAGCGCTCGGTACTGGAAGGGCTCTGGGGTGTGCCGATATATCATTTAACGGTCAGATCCGGCCCTACAATAAAACGGTCCGCTTTGAAGCCGACGTGCGTCGATTTTCACGTTTGAAGGAATCCGGTGCGTCCGTAGTTATTGGTGATGGACGGATTTATGTGGATGATGAACTCATTGCCACGGTTGCTCAAGCGCGTGTCGGGGTATTTAAAGATATTGTTTATCCCGATTATCCGAATCGCTCAAAAAATTCCATAGGCGGAATGATGAATAGATAGAAAAACGGGGATGTGCTCTGTTTTTTACCGGCAAAAAATATTGAAAATCTTTCCCGATTGAAGCTATGATGACATGTTCTTTATATATGTTTGACAGGGAGAGCTTTTGAACATTGTAAAAAAAACGGCTCTTTATTGGGCCCGTACGAAATATTGCAAAACAGCCATTGAGGATCATGCTGATCTGAAGGCCATTCGGGAAAAGCCGACGCCGTCGATGATCGCCGGCATGATTATGATCGGGGTCAGTTATGTAATCGGTTTACCGGCTGTCATTGCCATGGGCATCATCGCCGTCTGGATGAAAAAACCGCTGGTGGCTGTCATTGGCGGGCCATTAATTTACGCGATCTCCACGATTATCTTTATCATCGGCATCAAGATGGTTGGGAAAACGTATTTCCATGTTTTTTGCCGGTGGCTGGTGCGGATCATATTGGAGAAAATTCTTGGTGACGATGTCCGGATGATTTCCGAATCCGGTTCTAGTGACAAAGGATGATAACCGGAGGTGTTTCAACGCTGAATTCAACATATCGAGGTGATGCATGAGTACAATAGAAGAAACAATCAGTGAACTTAAAGTGAAAATCATTGAGACACTGGGGCTGCTGGACGTGACCCCTGAAGACATTAAGGATGATGAGCCGCTGGTCGGCGGTGATACAGGCATTGATTCCATTGATGTGCTGGAGCTGGTCATGATGATTGAGAAGGATTACGGTGTTAAAATTGAGAGCAAGGAACTGGGCGCCAAAGTGTTTGCTTCGGTTCGCGCTTTGGCCTCTTACATTCTACAAGCGAAGAATGCAAAGGCTTAGCCTTCGATATAGACGATTGCCGTTATTGTTTGCTTCTACAAAGAGTCTGATGATTTCATGAAGAGAGTACTGCTGATTTCTGCCAATATGATGAAGAAACCCTATGCGGTCTATCCGCTGGGGCTGGATTATGTGGTTGGCGTTTTGAAGTCCCGGTATGAAACAAAAATCCTGGACATGAATGAATTTTCATCTCTCGAAAAACTGGGGCAGCAGGTGCTCTCTTACGCGCCGGATTATATCGGTCTTTCGATTCGAAACGTTGACAATACGGACACGATCAACAGTAAGGGTTTTCTATCCGATTATCAGCATCTGGTGGAGGTGATCCGGCGCAATTCTCAAGCGCCGATAATTTTGGGAGGCAGCGGTTACACGGTTTTCCCCCTGGAATTCATACGCGCTCTGGATGCGGATTACGGTATCGCCGGAGAAGGGGAGAGGTTCCCCGTTTTGCTGGCGGCGCTGGAAGATAAAATCGATGTCTCAGCCATTCCCGGTATCGTCACAAAACAGTCTACTTCGGTTGATTACAAAGCATGGAACGGGGGAATGCGCAGGACGTTTGATCCGGATTCGGCGCACACGAAATATTACCTGTCCTACGGCGGCATGCTCAATTTGCAGACGAAAAGAGGCTGTCCGTTTAAGTGCAGCTACTGCACCTATCCACATATCGAAGGTGGACGGCTGCGCTTTTTTGAGCCGCAGGAAGTTGCGAGGCAGGCCTGCGAACTGCAGAATGCCGGTGCCAAATATATTTTCATAACGGATTCCGCTTTCAACGCCAGCTACGATCACAGCCTGCAAGTGGCTGAAGCGTTTGTGAATGCCGGTGTCTCTATCCCGTGGGGAGGGTTTTTCGCACCTACGGTTCCCCCGGATGATTATTATCAAAAACTCTCTGGCGCAGGACTGACGCACGTGGAATTTGGAACCGAGTCCATGTGTGACAAGATGCTTCATAGCCTGCAAAAACCTTTTGTCACCTCCGACGTTTTTCGGGCTCATCATAAGGCCCTCGAGGCCGGTTTGTTTATTGCCCATTATTTTATGCTGGGCGGACCCGGCGAGAATGAAGAAACGCTCCAGGAAACATTAAACAGCGTGGATCAGCTGGCAAAGGCTGTTTTTTTCTTTTTTTGCGGCATCCGCGTTTATCCGCATACGGCCCTGTATGACACGGCTGTCGGTGAAGGGCAGATCGGCGCGTCACAGAATCTGATTGAACCGGTTTTTTACCGGTCCCGTTTTATTTCCGATGTCGATATTATAAAAAAAGTAGAAGCGCATGCCGATGGCCGGCTGAACTGGCTGATCGGAGCGGGTGAGAGCAAGGCGACTCGTATATTACCAAGGCTTTACGAACGGGGGCATACGGGGCCCTTGTGGGAACATCTGATCTGAATCAAGGCCATTTCTTATTCGGCAGAATATCGGTACTCAAAAAAGTATGGTTATGAAAGATCGAAAGGCAGCGGTGAGTCCCGCTCATATCACGGGAATCGTTCTGATGATTGCCGCCGCTGCCGCCTTTTTTGTTCAGCCGTTTCTGTCCGCTGCCCTTTTGTTTTTGTATATTGTCTTGTGCGTGGGCGCCTGTTTTTATCCTCAAACGAACTTTCTGGGGCCCGTGATCAGCAGGGGACGCTCAGGGGAAAAAAATGTAGCGATCACTTTTGACGACGGTCCTTCTGAAGTTACCACCATTAAAATTCTTGATCTGCTTGACCGGTATTCCCTCCGGGCAACATTTTTTGTGTCCGGGTTAAATGCCACGCAATATCCGGGCCTTATTGATGAGATTATCCGGAGGGGCCACAGTATCGGCAATCATTCCATGAATCATGATCCCTTGGTCATGTTGAAAAGTTACCGTGTGCTTTACCGGGAAGTTTATGAAGCACAGGTTGTTTTACGCAAAATGGGAGTTGATGCGATGGCTTTTCGTCCACCCGTCGGGATCATCAATCCAAAACTGCCGTCGATCCTTGATCGGTTAGGGTTGTTTTGCGTCACGTTCAGCTGCAGGGCGATGGATGCAGGGAATGTCCGCGTTAAAAATATGGCTGTACGGATTTTAAAAAAACTAAAGGATGGCGATATAATTCTTTTGCATGACAAACCGCCGTGCCGCAGCGAGGACCATCCTGTTTTGTTTCAGGAAATAGAGGATATTCTGAAGGGCATTCAGGACAGGGGCTTTCGTGTCGTCCCCCTGGCCCGGCTCATTGAAAGGGAAATAATGATTTTAGAATCAAGGACATGAAAGATCTTTGGCTGAAAATGTTCATTGATCAGCCGTCTGGTATAATTTTGATTGACAAACTATCCAATAATATATGAATAAGTTAGATTAATCGGAGTATGTGTATCGTAAACGAACGGGGGAGTAATTTTTTGATCGATCGATGGAGTCTGCCCAGTGATATCAGGCGCGTTGCACCCAATTTACTGGAAGCGCATGTTTTTGTTCCGAAGGACTCTGTCTGGTTTTCAGGGCATTTTCCCGGAGAACCGATTTTGCCCGGCATTGCGGTGGTTCATGCCGTTTATGAGACCATCCTGCAGGATGCGAAGAACCAAGGAGAGAGTGTGCATATTTCTTCTCTGAAAAGAATCAGGTTTACGAGCCCTGTCCGTCCGGGTGACACGTTGTTGATCAGTATGACCGGCGAAGATG